>JAAZCB010000828.1 GCA_012513545.1 Clostridiaceae bacterium | reverse complement strand
TTTTTATCATAGGATATAATCCAGGACTGTTCAGGCGGATCAAACATACCATCGTCCCTTACCTTTATACCTCCCATTGCAGTCTTATACTCCTCTGTCAGTCTTGTCTCATCGAAGGTGACATTTGCATAGCCGAACATCTTTCCATACGCCTTTTTAACACCTTCAAGGCCTGATACTTTTTTATATAATTCACTGTCCAACCCCTGCTCGGAAACCAGGGAAACATCAGGGGTGTACGGCTTTGTAGTTTTTAATGAGGAATGGATAAAATCGACCAGTACCTGAAACCCAAAAAACATTACAATACTTATAGCAATTGAACAGGACATAAGAATCAATGTTTTCTTTTTAACTAAAGCACTATTTATCCCCATCGCAATATCAACGTGAAGTACTTTTGTCAAAAGACCCTTTTTCCTGTCTTTGGATATTCTTACACTTTTGCTTCCTGTAACCGCATTGAGTGGTGATACCTTGCCTGCTTTTTTCGCCGGCAGCAGGGATGCTATAAATACTGTCAGAAAAGCAGTTGCTATACCGGCGCCTATTCCCAATATACTGAAGGTAAACAAGGGCATTATACCAAAAATGCTGCTGTTAAAAAACTTCAGTATTGCCGAACATGTAAAAGTCATAAGCATGCCAGCTGTAAGACCGATGGGTATAGCCACAAGTGTTATAAAGAGTCCTTCCCTTCTTACCATTTTTTCTATCTGGGACCGGGATGCTCCTACACACCTTAGAAGTCCAAACTGCCTGATCCTTTCCATTACTGAGATATTAAACGTATTGTAAATCATGACTACTCCGGCAACAAGAACAATAAGAAACAATATGACTCCTATGGTGTAAATACCCACAGCAGCCTTGTGTTCGCTTTGTCCTATTACTGCAAGCAGGTGCTCATTGTGCACAACCCTTTCATCCTCTATACCGAGAGTACTCTTTATCTCCTGTTCTGCCTTCAATACATTCACACCACCCTTGAACTCAACCAGGTATTCACCGTTTTTATGAGGTTCAGCCTCCAGGGCAAGGTCAAAAGCTACAAGTACTCCCGGTACACCACTGGCCTTCATATTTCCAAAGTCATTGTATACACCGCTTATTACAACTTCCCTCTCTATGTCCTCCGAAATTTTGATAAGGACACTGCTGCCTATCGCAAGATCTGAAGAAAGTCTTTCCATTGCCCATTGTTCCAGCATTATTTCATTAATCTTTTCAGGGTAGCTTCCCTCAATAACATCAATACTCATGTTTTTTGCAAAATTGCTGTCAACCGCTCCAAATTGGCAGGGTACGCCGTTGATAACTCCCTTCCCCATACTCTTCCATCTGCCGGAATTTCTTACATCAATACGGCTGGCAATAACATTTCTTTCTTCACTTGTCGCGTTTACAACAGCTATATGGTAATTTCCATAATCATGCATAACCTGCAGCTTTTCAAACTGCATCAGCGCATCGAGCATCGAAAATATGCCGGTAATTAAGGTCACAGATATTGTAACACTTATTATTGCAAGCCTGGTTTTCTTTTTGTGTTGGGAAAGATATCTCGAAACAATTGAAAGATAGCTTTTCAATGTGCCCCACCTCCAAGCTCGGTTACTCTTCCATCCTCCACACTAAACACTCTGTCAGCATAGGAAGCATAGTTCTCGTTGTGCGTTATCATAACAAGTGTCTGTTTGTACCGTTCGACTGACATTTTCATAAGATTGACCACTTCTTTGCTGTTTTTGCTGTCCAGATTTCCGGTAGGCTCATCCGCAAGGATCACAGTGGGTTTTGTTATCAGAGCTCTTCCAATTGCAACACGCTGCTGCTGCCCGCCCGACAACTGATTGGGCAAATGGTGTCTTCTGTCGCTAAGCCCAAGTATATTTAGAAGCTCCTCAACGTAGTCCCAGTCCGGCTTCCTGTAGTCCAAAAGAATTGGTAAAACGATATTTTCTTCGACATTCAATTCCGGAA
Organism: Clostridiaceae bacterium; assembly: GCA_012513545.1. The sequence continues at coordinate 13,232 of JAAZCB010000828.1, read as the reverse complement.
CCAGGTTGTATGACTGGAAAATAAAACCAATATGGCGCCTTCGAAAAATCGACAGCTCCTTTTCCTTCATTGCAAACACATCCTTGCCTTCAATAAAAACCTTGCCCGATGACGGAGTATCCAATGCCCCGAGAAGATGCAGCAGTGTGCTTTTCCCAGAACCCGAAGGCCCAACAATAGATACAAACTCACCTTTTAATATGGATAAGGAAGCCTCCCTTAAGGCTTCTACTCTGGTTTCGCCACTGCCATATGTCTTTGACAGCTTTACAGTTCTTAATACTTCCATGTCTATCACCTCTTGATTTTCTCTGTGTTCATTTTCTCATAATAGCACCCGAACCTTACTTAAATATGAATTCAACCTTACAATTTAGTAAGGTTGGGAAAATGAACTGTAAAAACTGAACCTTTTTTTAGCGTACTCTCTACCGTTATAAAGCCGCCGTGCATTTCAACTATTGTTTTAGCAAGGGTGAGCCCTATACCGGTTCCCTGTACTTCCTGAGAAAATTTACTGCGGTAGAATCTTTTAAAGATATGCCTTATATCATCAGGGTGAATGCCTTCTCCCGTATCACTTACAGAAACTTTAACAATCAATGGTGTTTCCTCCACAAGAACTGTTATAATGTCCCCTTTTCCGGTATGCTCTACAGCATTCTTTATAAGGTTGCTCAAAGCCTCCAGCAGCCATAAGCGGTCACAGTTGCATACCACGTTATTTTCAGCCATTATTACCAGGCTCTTTTGTTCGGTTAACACCCTGGTCCGGAAGCTTTCAGCTGCTTCATTTATTATATCCTTTAAGGCATGTTCTTTTTTATTCAGCTCAATTATACCGGCATCAAGTCTTGCCAGTTTTAAGAGATTCATAATAAGGTATTTCATGCGTGCCAGCTCATTCTCACTCTTTTGCAAAAAGCTCAATAGCACTTCTGTGTCTGTTATTTCATTTCTCATAATCTCGGTATACATAGAAAGTGCTGACAGAGGGGTTTTTAACTGATGGGACACATTAGCCATTATATCCTTAAGGAAGTTTCTTTGCTGCATTTCCCTTTCAATATGAGCTTTCAGGGATAAGGTAATATCGTTTATGGACGCAGCCAATCTTGACAAGCTTCCCTCCTCATTGTCATCAAGCCTTATCGAAATTTCACCCTCCCTAATCCTGTTAACATCCGAATTCAGGAGGTCTATTTTTTTGTAGTGGCCTTTCAGGAATAAAAAGGCGGCTGCAAGAACTGCCGTACTCATCAGAAGGAAAAGCTCAAATCCGCTAAGTGAATCGGCTTTATAAAACTCCTTCACCCTAGGTATTAAACGTATCTGAAGGCTCTCTTTATACCCTGATTTTTCAAGCAAACCCCTGCCAGTTTCAAGGTATTCAGCCGACTTGTCCGATGTGAACACAGACTGGATATCGCTAAGGATTTCCGGGTGTCTGTCAACCAAATACCCTGCCAGTTCATAATCATGCGCTATCATCTCGTTTTTGAACTCTGCAGCCCTTCTATAGGTGACCATCTGAACAAGCATGAAATACAAAACCAAAACCAGCAGCAGCACTGTAAGAAAATTCTTTGCTTCCCTGTTAGTAGAAAGACTCATAAAAGCACCTCATATTATATTCCATTTATAGCCCATTCTCCTTATTGTTGTAAGGAACACAGGCTGTTTGGGATTGTGCTCAATCTTTTCACGAAGCCTGCTTATATATACAGCCAGCGTATTGTCATCAACAAAACTTTCATTGCAATCCCACAACTTTTGTATTATCTGGTCTTTTGACAATATCACCCTCGGATTCTGCATAAACAGGCACAGTAGTCGGTATTCAACCGATGTAAGCTCTATATCCGCACCGTTTTTTAATACTCTTCCTTCGAGCAGCTTTACCGTAATGCCGTTTGAAGCCAACTCAACCGCCTGGTGCGTATCAAGGCCTGAGCGTCTGAGTGCTGCATTAATCCTTGATATGAGCTCATTGAGCTTAAACGGCTTGGTTATATAATCGTCCCCGCCTATGTCCAATCCCATTACAATATTAACCTCTTCATCGGAAGCAGTTAAAAAAATCACCGGTATGCCGGATGTTTTCCTTATCTCTTTACAAATATCAAAACCACTTCCATCCGGAAGCATTAAGTCAAGCAAGACAAGATCATACTGCCTTTCGCGCAAACTGCTCTGTGCTTCCTTGACAGTTCTTGTAACGCATACCTCAAACTCATGTCTTGAAAGGGAAAATTTCAAGCCCTCAATAAGACTTAAGTCATCCTCGACCAGCAATATCTTTCTCATAATTACCCCATCCTGTTTTTAGATAATTGGAATGCCCTTTTTGCCGGATTTCCCTTCGGGAAATGACCATACTTTTATTCTATCAAATTCAAGTTAGAATATCATATAAATTTCGGCCTGATAAGTCATTAACCGAAAATTGCAATAATATTATCGGAAACCTCCGCATGCTAAAGCCCGGCAAAGGCTTGCCGGGCTTTATTATATACAGTAATGCACTTTGGCATTCCTTTAAGTATCAGATTATTGCTGCAATACAGTGAGCAGGCTATTGTCCATTCGGACTATCCGATGCAGCAAATGCTGCCGCACGACTCGTTACAGCCTTTTTTTCAGCCCCTTCATTCGCTGTTGCCTTCTTCTTCAGGCACTTCATTGTCATCAATCGTTGGAACAGCCGACTTATTGGCATTGGATAATGACAAAACCGTATTATTAATGCTTTCTATAAGTTCTGCCTGTTTATCTGCTTTTATCCAGGCTTCGCACATGCTTCTTATTGCAATATCAACAATGCTTTCCAGACTTTTCAACTCTCCTTTTTCTACCCTTAAAGAAATCTGTTCAATCATTATCAAGATCGAATTCTTTTTTGAATCCGCAGTCTTTATGTTTTTGAAATCCTCAGCCGTAAGGCTTTCAACCTGAGACTTAAGTATTATTAATGCTTCCATCGGTCTTAAGTATTCTGCTTGGGCGACAATAGCCGAACTATCTTTTTCCTGCGAAAATACTATACCACTGCCGTAAGATATAACAATTACAACTACAAGTAAATGCAATAAAATCTTCTTCATATACTTACCCCCTAATTTTTTGGAATTCTCTTCTTTTGAACTTTATATCTTTTACAACAATACAACAAACCTTCCAAAGTTGAGTATAACTGCCCCCCTTCCTTCCGTGCCCGGATTTATTGAAAGTTTATAACAAAACTTCACAGTTTTTCACTTGATAAAGATTTCAGTCACTATTTTCATAAACGTTTAAGCATCTCTATTCTTTTTCGCTATAGTTAACCTATGATTAAGTAACCTGTCGTTATATATACTAATTTACATTATAATTTTTTGAAATTAGGTAAGATTATGTGAACTTCGCCTGTAATTATATCAAAAATATCACACAAATACAATGTATGCCAGTTAACATTTTTATTCTCACCGGCATATTAAAAGGGACTGCTAATTAGCAGTCCCTTTTATTTCAAATATTTAAGAAGCTGATTCCTTTTTTACCCGGGATTTCTTATTTGCCGGCTTTTTTATAGACTTCTTATTCTCATTGATTATAATTTCCGGGTGAGTATTAGACTCTACCGTTTCACGGGATATGATGCACTTTTCTACATTTCCCTGGGAAGGTATATCGTACATTACATCGAGCATAATTTCCTCTAGTATAGCCCTTAAGCCTCTTGCTCCGGTGTTTCTGGAAATTGCCTTTTCGGCTATGCCTACAAGTGCACCTTCTTCAAATTCAAGAATAACGTCATCCATTTCGAAAAGCTTCTGATATTGTTTTACCAGAGCATTCTTAGGTTCGCTCAGAATTTGAACCAAAGCATTTTTATCCAGTGAATGCAAAGAAACTATAACAGGAAGTCTTCCCACAAACTCAGGTATCAAGCCGTACTTTAACAGGTCCTGTGGAAGTATGTTCTTTAATATCTCTCCGACATCGGCTTTCTTTGGACTCTCGATTTTTGCACCAAAGCCCATTGACTTTTTGCCTACTCTATTCTGGATTATCTTGTCAATTCCATCAAAAGCTCCTCCACAGATAAACAATATATTGGTAGTATCTATCTGAATAAACTCCTGATGAGGATGCTTTCTTCCACCTTGCGGCGGCACTGAAGCCTCAGTTCCCTCAAGTATTTTCAAAAGTGCCTGCTGGACACCTTCGCCACTTACATCCCTTGTTATTGATGGATTTTCAGACTTTCTGGCTATTTTATCTATCTCATCTATATAGATAATACCTTTTTCAGCCTTTTCTATATCGTAGTCAGCAGCCTGAATCAATTTTAAAAGAATATTTTCAACATCTTCCCCTACATAACCTGCCTCTGTAAGTGATGTTGCATCCGCTATTGCAAAAGGAACATTCAGAATCCTCGCTAGTGTTTGAGCAAGAAGCGTCTTCCCCGAACCGGTAGGTCCAAGCATAACTATGTTGCTCTTCTGAAGCTCCACCTCGGAATTCTTCAGGTCGGTATTAACTCTTTTATAGTGGTTATACACTGCTACAGACAAAGACTTTTTAGCAGAATCCTGTCCTATAACGTACTGATCCAAAATCTCCTTAATCTCTATGGGCTTTGGTATATCATTAAGCTCAGTATCTGCTTTTGCTTCTTCAAACTCTTCCTCAATTATTTCAGAACAAAGTTCTATACATTCATCGCAGATATATACACCCGGCCCGGCGACAAGCCTCTTAACCTGTTCCTGAGTCTTCCCGCAGAAAGAGCATTTTAACTGTTTCTTTTCATCATATCTGGACATACAACCACCTCATTTATTTTCTTCTTTCCATAATCTCATCGACTATTCCATATGCTTTGGCCTCGTCCGCTGACATAAAGAAATCTCTTTCCGTATCCATCTCAACTTTTTCCAAAGGCTGGCCTGTTCTATCACTTAATATCTTGTTTAACCTGCCTTTTATTTTGAGTATCCACTCTGCGTGAATCTTAATATCAGTTGCCTGACCACGTGCTCCACCTAAAGGCTGATGTATCATTATCTCGCTGTTTGGAAGAGCAAATCTTTTTCCCTTTGCTCCTGCAGCGAGTAAAAAGGCTCCCATGCTTGCAGCCATTCCTACACATATGGTAGAAACATCACATCTAATATGCTGCATTGTATCAAATATAGCAAACCCTGATGAAACAGATCCTCCAGGACTATTTATATATAACTGTATATCTTTATCAGGGTCTTCTGCTTCTAAAAACAGCATCTGTGCAACTACCAGACTGGCTGTCACATCATTTACCTCATCGCTTAAAACAATAATCCTATCTTTGAGCAGTCTGGAATAAATATCATATGAACGTTCCCCACGGTTCGATTGTTCAACAACTATTGGCACAAGACTCATAATTTCGCCTCCCTGTTTATTGTAATTGAGTGCTTCGAAACATAATCCATTCCTTCACATTAATTATAATAAATGAACTTCATGTATTTATGTTTTCCCATAAAAGCCATAAATTAAACCCGATTATTACTATTTTAATAAAGATCGTTCCTGTTTTACCAATCAAAAACTACCCTCTATTTTATTTTAGCACTTTGAACTAAAAAGTCTATTGTTTTTCTGATTACAATAGTTCCTTTTATATATTCTATATCGTCATTTCGTAAATGTTTCATAAATTCTTCTGCATTTTGCTTATAATTCTCAGCTATTTTATTTACTTCCTTATTAAACTCATCATCAGTTGATGCAATATTCTCAATCTTGGCTATTTTATCTAAAACAAGCTGGAATTTGACATCCTTTTCTGCCCGTTCTTTAAACTGAACTCTGAAGTCTTTATATTCCATACCCATAAATGAAAGGTATTGTTCAAGATTCAAGCCCTGGTAACTAAGTCTCATGTCAAAGTCACGTACAAGTCCACCTATACGCTTTTCCACCATAGAATCAGGTACTTCCATGGTAGAATTCTCAACTACCTTTTCAATAACCCTGTCATTGGTTTCATGTTCTGCTTTATGTTCTGCCTGCTCAATCAATTTTTTCCTAATATCATCCTTGTATTCTTCCAGAGAATCAAATTCACTGACATCCTTTGCGAACTCATCGTCAATAGAAGGAAGTTCCTTGTATTTCACATCGTTTATTATGACTTTAAACAAAGCAGGCTTTCCTGCAAGTTCATTTTTTCCATGGTCCTCAGGAAAGGTTACATTAACTTCAACATCATCGGCAGGCATAGCCCCGATAAGTTGATCCTCAAAGCCCTCTATGAATTGTCCCGAACCTATTTCAAGCGAATAACCGCTCGCTTTTCCACCCTCAAAAGGTTCTCCATCTATAAAACCTTCAAAATCTATATCTGCAATATCGCCTTTTTGAATTCCCCTGCCCTCAACGGTTATCATCCGGGCATTCTTTTCAGCAGCCTTTTTTACCTCTTCGTCAACAGCTTCTTCAGTAACAACTGCCGGAACTTTTTCAACTTCAACTCCTATGTACTGTCCAAGTTCCACCTCAGGTAATACAGCTACACTTGCTGTAAATATAAGATTTTCTCCTCTTCCTACCTGTTTAATATCAATACTGGGCTTGTCTATAGGATGAATGTCGTTATTATCAACAGCCTCGTCATAAGCCTCGGCACATACTATGTTTATTGCATCTTCATATAAAACTTCAACTCCATAATACCTTTCAACTACATTCCTGGGTGCCTTTCCTTTTCTGAACCCAGGCACATTGAACCTTTTTGCATTTTTCACAAAGGACTTCTGAAGTCCTTCTTCAAACTTCTGAGCATCGACTTCAATCTCAAACTCAACAATACTCTTCTCTTTTTTTTCCAACTTAACATTCATTTAAAACAAATCCTCCCGTTATTTGGTTTTATTAAAAATCAGCGTATATAAATCCGTTGAATAATAACCTTATAATGTAATAAAACAGCCCTTACATTATAACAAAATATAATTTAAAATCCAATACATAGGCTCAAAATTTTTGCATTTCAAGTTTAAGCGGCTTAAATTCAAGGTAATCCGACGAAACAAGCTGAAAATCAATACCGTTTATTAAGCCTGTAACAGCATTCTTAAAACCATGTCCGTGCAAGTGCCCATATACGCATTTGTTTACACCGTATTTCCCCATTATTTCCACGAAATCTGACGGTTCGCCCTTCTGATTAAATGGTGGATAATGCATAGCTGTAATTATATTCTCATTGCCTGTATATGTCAATGTAGTCTTCAAAGACAGTTCAAGCCTCTGGAGCTCTCTTTCAAATATTTTCCTGTCTTCAGGACTGAAATTGTCATCCCCCGGACATTTCCATCCTCTGGTACCGCATATGACAGTGCCATTAACCCTTATGCTGTTGTTATGCATAAAGCTTATGGTTGAAAATTGATGTTCCTGAAGATATTTTAAAAGCTTGCTCATGGTAGTCCACCAGTAGTCATGGTTACCCTTGGATATTATTTTTTTCCCGGGCATCGAATCAATAAACTTAAAATCACTGACAGCCTGTTCAAGATAGGTTGCCCACGATATGTCTCCCGGAATAATCACATAATCATCCTCAAGGACTGTTCCTTGCCATTCCTCTTTCAATCTGTCCATATAGTTGGTCCATCTGTCACCGAAAATATCCATCGGCTTGTCTATCCCGCATGCCAGATGCAAATCTGATATTGCATATAAATTCATTTACATTTACTCCTGCTGTTTAAAATATTCATAAATTCTAAAGGCCAGATCCCGGCTGATTCCTTCTACTGCTGCAAGAGCTTCGACCTCAGCCGACTTTATTGCTTTTACTGAACCGAAATGCTTCAAAAGTGCTTTTCTTCGTTTTGGACCAACACCTTCAATTCCATCTAAAACAGATCCGCTATACCTTTTCTTTCGAAGTTTTTTATTGTACTGCAAGGCAAACCGATGCGCTTCATCCTGTATAGCTGTAATAAATCTCAACAACTGCAAATCACCAGTTATGCTTATTTCCTGTGTTTTTGAAACTAATCCCCTGGTTCTGTGGTTACTGTCCTTAACCATTCCCAGCACCGGTATGTTTACACTCAATTCCTCAAGTACTTCAGACACTGCATTTACATGCCCAAGTCCACCGTCAACAAGAATCAGGTGAGGAAGTTTGCTAAATTTAGCTTTGGATTTCGCCATCTCACCACCTTCTTCAATTTCCCTTCTGGCATGGGTAAAACGTCGATAAATTATTTCCTGCATACTTGCATAATCATTCTGATTCAAAACAGACTTCAATTTAAATCGTCTGTATTCACTTTTTGACGGTATGCCATTTTCAAAAACCACCATTGAAGCAACAATTTCACTTGAGCCGGTATTCGAAATATCATATGCTTCCAATCGCTCGGGAAGTTCCACAGCACCAACAATTTCCGACAGTTTCTCCAGGCCCTTCTTGATCAGCTCTTTCTCACTCTTTACTTTTTCAGTAAAATGATTCAGTGCTATAGCAGCATTTTGAGAAACCATTTCAACAAGCTGCTGCTTCTCTCCTTTTTTAGGTACTTTTAAATGAACTCTTGAAGCCTTCTTTTTGCTCAGCCAGTTTTCAATTATATTTATTTCATCAATGTTGGCCTTAAGAACTATCTCTCCTGGTACATACCCGGAACTGCTGTAAAATTGCTTAATAAACGATGCCATTAGCTCACTGTCCGATACATCTCCTATGCCTTCAAAAATAAAATGTTCTCTTCCCAAAAGCTTGCCGCCTCTTATAAAAAACACCTGTATGCAAGAATCGGTCTCTCCTTTGGCAAAGGCTATTACATCCTGGTCCAGCATATCTGTAGATACTACTTTTTGCCTTTGGGTTATATACTTAAGACTTGCAATCTTGTCCCTGATCCTTGCAGCCTTTTCAAATTCCATATTCTCAGCTGCCTTGTACATGTCGTTTTCAAGGCGTTTTACTATTTCTTCATGTTTTCCTCCAAGATACCCGCATATATCCGCCATCAGAGCCCTGTACTCGTCTTTCCCGACATCACCCTGACAGGGCCCCAAGCACTGATAAATGTAATAGTTTAGGCAGGGTCTGCCTTTGGCAAAATCCCTGGGGAATACCTTGTTGCACGATTTGATTGGAAACAGTTTCTTCAAAAGATCTATAGTCTCATTAACAGCAAATGCACTGGTATATGGTCCGAAATACCTTGCACCGTCCTTTAATACTTTTCTTGTCATCAATATTCTCGGATAATCTTCATTCATCGTTACTTTAATATATGGATAGGTTTTATCGTCTTTAAGCATAATATTAAACTTGGGCTTATGCTTTTTAATAAGATTGCACTCCAATATTAAAGCTTCCAGCTCGGTATCGGTTACAATGTATTCAAATTCACAGATTTGAGGAACCATATTCCTTACTTTCGGCGTCTGGTTTGCCAGAGAATTAAAATATTGTCTTACGCGGTTTTTCAACACATTTGCCTTACCAATATATATTATTTCTCCGCTCTTGTCCTTCATAATATAAACGCCCGGTTTATCGGGCAGTTTTTTAAGTTCCTCGGTTATATCAAACATTTTTTTCACATCCTGCTTTGTATCCATAATGACAACATATGCCTTACCTGTTCAACCGAACTTAAGGACATAACCTCTTTTTCCAAATCTTTTGCCTCTTTAAGACTGAATTTTCTAATTACCCTATTAATATTCTCAAAAGAACTTGGACTCATACTTAATTCTCCAGCGCCCATACCAACCAGTAAAGCTGTTGCCACAGGGTCGGATGCCATTTCTCCACATATACTTACCTTCTTTTTATGTTCTACAGCCTTGTCGATGCAATACTTCAGAGTTGATAGAAATTCCGGTTCAAAGTATGATCTCATTTCAAGAGTGGAGCATTTTCTATTGAGTCCGCACACCTGGTGCAAAAGGTCATTTGTACCTATGCTGACAAAATCTATTTGTCGGAGAATAGCATCGAGATCTCCGACAGACGGTAGAGTTTCAATAAGGGCTCCTATTTTTATATCACTGTTAATTTTACCTTCACAAACTGATAATTGAGTATATACCTCTTCAATTACAGACTTTGCTTCTATAACTTCCGATGCCGAATATACCATCGGAAATGTTATGCTGACATTTCCAAACTCTGAAGCACGCAGTATTGATCTGAGCTGAACCATCAGTTCTTCCTTCATCTTAAGGGACCTTCCAATCCCCCTGATACTTCGTTCAATTGTGCCAAAGCTTAAACTGAGATTTCCCGGAAGTTTATCTCCCCCAATGTCTGCTGTCCTTATTACTACAGGTTTTTGTCCCATATCTCTTAAAATTTTTGAATAGATAGAAAACTGTCGCTTCTCATCAGGAACCTTTTTATAGTTGATAAATAGGGATTCTGTCCTGACAAGTCCGATTCCGTCAATATTCAATTTTTTTGCCAGCCAAAAATCTTTTACGCTGCTTATGTTCGCCATAAGATTCACTCTGTGTCCGTCTGAGGTAACAGCGGGTGAGTTATAACCTTGGTCGTCAATTGAAAGCTTTGTCATTCCTGATGCAATCCTGTAATCCAGAATTTCCATTTCATCAGGATTGATTATAATAATATCTTTACAGCAATCAATAACTGCGTATTCGCCCTTTAAGTCCTTCAATTTTGTATACTCAACACCATTTAGTGTAGGAATACCAAGACTTCGTAAAATAATCGATGCATGTGAAAAGTAACCTGCCCCCTCCTCTGCAACAACTCCTTTAACACCTTTTTTACAAAGCATTGCTGCAAGTATGGGCGTAAGCTCCTTTACAACCACTATATGTTTTTCGTTAACCCTGTCAATTTTTAATTGATTTTCACCAAATATATTTTTTATCAGTCTTTTTCTAACATCCTTCAAATCATTCAAACGCTGCTTAAAGTACTCATTGTCGCTGTTTGAAACAGCATCCATATACTTTTGAATACATGTATGTATAGCTTTTTCTGCTCTGTATCTCTTGCATTTTATGGTACTTTTTATTTCGTCAAAGAAAGACCTGTCATCCAAAATAGCTCTGTAAAAATCAAAAATACGATTTTCCTCTTCACTTAATACATTCTTAAATCCGTCCTTTAAATCGTATATCTCAATAAATGTTCTACATATTGCTACTTCAAGGCTTGTTATCTGATTTTCAACTTCAGATTCCTGAACCGGTTCATCACTGACTTTAATACTCATATCTTCAACGGTATATATCTCGCCCATACCAACACCAGTCGAAACCGGTTCACCTTTTACAACTTTCCTTTTCATAATTTCAGACACTTTCACCCAGGCTGGAGACCAGGTACTTTTCAAGTTCAAGAGCTGCTTCTTCTTCATCTTCACCTTCTGCAATAAGCATAATCCTGCTGCCGTTGCCAACACCTAATGATAAAAGTCCAAGTAAACTTTTTGCATTAGCTTTTCTTTCTCCCTTTTCAACCCAAACGCTCGATTTATAGTTTGACGCTTTCTGAATAAACATCGCTGCAGGTTTTGACTCCAATCCAGATTCATTAGCAACTAATATTTCCTTTTTCACCATGACTCTTACAGCCTCCCAAATAATTAAATAATTAATTTAAAAATACATTTCCTACTACCCAAAAAAACATTGAATTTTACAAAAAAAGTTTACACTTATCTCATTATTAACTATTATAACAAATAATCTATTATTTCAAAAACTAATTTTTAAATATTTTTATTCTTGCATTTAAACTGCTTTGTTGCTTCTGTTTTCATATATTTTTACCGTTAGCTTTTTGTTACTCAAATTTACTTTTATAATCAAGGGATATTGTCTGTTATTCTTAAACCTTAAATCAGACGAACCATATGCAACTGCTGCATCATTCCCCTCCGGGACATAGCTTACTTTCTTTGAATGAGGATGCCTTTCAGTAATTTCGAGGTTAGCCTTTAAAGCCGCATTGTAAATTGTAGTAGAAAGCTGGCATATTCCCCCCCCCACTCCATAACTCTTCTTTGGACCATTTTCAGTTTTTATTATAATCGGTGCTTTCTTATATCCTTTTTCACCTGTCCTTCTGCCTAAAACTCCATTAAACGAGAATTCCTCGCCAGGCATTATCTTTTCGCAATTTATTGAGTCCGCTGCAATTTCAATATTATCCACCCTGTTGGCCTGTCTATCCAGCAAGGTAGTTGAAAAACTGGATATTTCCACTATTTCCCCTTTTAGAATTTCAGTTGTTATATCGGGCTTAATATCCTCAACTACAAGGTTAACTTTATCTCCTTCTCCTGAATTTAATATCATCTCAAGCGTTCTTTCTACATTAACCTTTCTTCCATACGATTCAGGCACTATTTCCCACTTTTCAGGCTCAACACTGGCATTTTTGGGATCAGTATTAATATTGCTTTCATAATTACTAATTATCTTCCTTAAATCTGTTACAGACAATCCTCGAACATTAGTATTTTCAAGGTATACATTATTCTCAACTTTTTTATCTGCATTACTGCAGCTGCACAAAATCAAAATAAAAGTAATCACATTGCAAATAATAGCTTTGTAAGTGTACTTCTCAATAAGATTTTTCATATACTATCTCCTTTAACATGATTTGTGATATTAATAGCTTATATATGTTAAAAAATCAGTAGTATCCGCTCCAGACTTACGGTGAGTAACCGGGTCGAGCATAAATAGGTTACTCACCGTAAAATTCTAGTATCCCAACACCATCCTCTGGACTATTATATATAAAATTCCTAATCCAATATTTATTATGCCTAGCACAATGTTTGATATAATGAGAACATTTCCACTTCCTCTAATCTGTCTGTTCAATAGAGCACCAAAAATCACTCCACCCGTTGCAAACAAAGCTGATAAATAGACTGACGAAAAAAGTATAAGTGCAGCACACATCCACCCCAATATTACGTAAACTCTTGAGCTTTTTTCAATAACTACAGCATTCCTTTGACTTTCTATTACTGATGAACTTTTTTTTAAGTCCGTTTCATGATTTGATAAATTATGGGAATTATTTTCATTAATCACATAATCGCTTTTTTTGTTAATGTCCTCACTCAAATAAAATCACCTCCACCACATTATTATTAGTGATATAAAAACATATATTCAAGCATTATTTGCATGGATAAAAATACTCTTACGGGGTATGCAATTATGTTTACATA
>JAAZCB010000827.1 GCA_012513545.1 Clostridiaceae bacterium | reverse complement strand
GAATGAGTACCATCCGCCAAGCATCATCAATCCTTTGCCTGCTGCTACAGCTTCATTGGTTAATCTTACCCTGTCGGGGTAAACCAGTACTTTTTTGCCAAACTCCTCACGAATAAAAAAGTCAGGAGCCAGTTGAAAAAGCTTTCCTTCAACATCACTGAAAATAATGACATCATACTCATCCAGAATTTTTTCATATTCCCCGGGTCCCAGCTTATAGAAATCCCAGCTCGGAACAGAATTGACCTGATGCTTTCCATCTGACTCCAGTGCATCTTTAAGCCATTTCCCATAGTTGAATATCTCAAGACCTTTCGGTGCAAACTGGAAGGGAGATTCTGCAAATGTGGGTCCTGTAAGTACAGCCCAGTCGCCTACATAATAAATTTTAGCCATAGTAATGCAAATTATAGATTAGTTATATAAAACACTGGTAAACAAAAATGATCTTTCATATACAAATTGTTTCACTGCATCTTAAAAAATGCGATACCGGTAGTGTATTCACCATTGGCCTGTTAATGTAATAACCCGGATAAAAAGCCATGCAGCTCTGTTTTTCAGATTCCGTTTTCGCCCCGGCAGATCTGTTGGAGCCGGAAATCATAGAAACAAAAAGAACAGGAAAAAAATGGTGAATAAAACTTTTTTCAGAAGATCTCATATCTGTTATATATCAGTCTGCAGGTTGATCAGTCTACCGAAGTTAAATAAATATTATGACAGATATCAATAAGAATGTTAAAATAAGTCGGATTATATTTGACTTATATAAAATGTCAATAGCTGTTATCTGCATATTTACAAATCATTTTGCAGCTGCGCAGTGATGATTGGAAATAAAATAGTTCATAATGTAAATGATTGACAATTCCTTGCCAGGCTACAATTTGAACGGAGATAATATGATAATAAAGTTCATGGCCACTGAAAATTGCTTATTTTTACATTTTTTCAATCAACCTAACCATGATACCTACACGAACCTTTGATTATCTTGATATTCTTAAGACCAAATTTCCCAAGGATGATATTTTTGCAAAATATTCCGAAGGGAAGTGGATAAAAGTCAGTGTTGATGAGTATGTTGAAGCATCATGGAATGTTGCCAGCGGACTTATTACGAAAGGATATCAGCCTGAAGACAAGGTGATTGTCATTTGCAATAACCGTCCTGAATGGAACTTCCTGGATATGGGGTGCACCCTTGCCCGTCTTGTTTTTGTCCCGGTTTACTCTACCCTCAGTGAAGATGAATTCCTGCATGTTTTCAATCACAGTGATACAAAGCTTATTGTTTTGGGTAACAAATCACTGTATAATAAAGTTCTTCCGATTATAGCCAGGATGGATCATCCTGCTGAAGTGATGACAATAGACGATTGCGGATCGGGGTTCTGTTTCGACGATTTAATTGAACTGGGAAAACAGAACCGTGTGAAAAACGATCCTGTGATAGAACGCAATAAGCAGGAAATCTCTCCTGATGATGTGGCAACAATCATATATACTTCAGGAACGACAGGTAAATCGAAAGGAGTAATGCTTACACACAGGAATCTTACATTCGATTCTTATGGTCATGCAATCAGGCAAACAGCCGGTCCACAACATAAAATGCTCAGCTTTCTTCCTCTCTGCCATACTTATGAGAGAACAATGAATTATGAATTTCAACAGCTTGGTATCAGTACTTATTATGCTGAGAACATTTCAACAGTCGCAAGAGATCTGGCAAGCTTTCATGGCGACGGATTTTGTGCAGTACCAAGAGTGCTTGAGCTAATGTATTCAAAACTGGAAGAGGCAGGGAGAAACCTGAAAGGCATTAAAAGAATCATCTACAGGTGGGCATGGTGTTTTGCCAATAATTATAATAATAAAAGAACCGGATATATTTACCGTTTAAAACATCAGCTTGCCGACCGTCTTGTTTACAGTAAATGGCGTGATAATCTGGGAGGAAAAGAGATGTGGGTTGTAACCGGAGGTGCTGCTATACGCCCTAATATCATACGTTTATTCACAGCTGCAAAACTTCGTCTCTACCAGGGCTACGGAATGACTGAAACATCTCCGGTAATATCTGTTAATCAGCCCTCCGACAATGTTCTTGGCACCAATGGCACTCCACTTGATAATACGGAACTGAAAATTGCCGACGATGGTGAAATACTTGTTCGCGGACCGCATGTAATGAAGGGTTACTACAAAGATGAAAAGGCAACACGCGAAATAATTGATGAGGAAGGATGGCTTCATACAGGAGATATCGGTTACCTGCAGGATGGAAAATACCTGATGATAACCGACCGTAAGAAAGAGATATTCAAGCTTTCATCAGGGAAGTATATAGCTCCGCAGATGATTGAAAACAAAATACGCGAATCATCTTTTGTTGATAATTGTATTGTTTTTGGGGAACATCAGAAATTCGCTTCGGCAGTAATAATCCCGAACATGAAAGAGCTTCGTGAATGGTGTGCAAAAAACAATATAAATGCAGGGGAGAGTGATGAAGAACTGGTTGGCAATAAGGATGTTGTTGCTATGCTGAATAAGGAAATGGCAAAGATCAATAAGACTCTTTCCGAGTATGAAATGATAAAGAAAAGTTTCTATACATCCGATACATGGTCGGTTGAAAACGGGATGCTTTCACAAACCCTTAAACCCAAAAGAGCAGTTATACTTTCAAGGTATAAAGCGTTGGTTGATGCAGCGTATAATAAATAATCGTTTCAGGGTTTTGTATAAATCTCTGATATTGTATATAATACATCAACGACCACTGCTCCTGGTCAATAATATTGATAACCCTTAAAAGCTTTTCCGCAGCCCTGCGGCTTTTTCCACGATTAGCCCAAGCAAAGACAGATAGGTAGCTGAATAATTGTTTCAGAGTTTATAATGACGCTATGGCATTCAGGTATGAAATACCCGGCGATGGTGAAATAATTATTTGTGACGAAACAGGTACCATATATTGTTTCTTTTTGATAACTTGCAGATAACAAGATAAGTTAGCGCTTTAAATCCATCATGTACTGTAATTGGGAATATTGATCTTAAGTTGAAGAGTAATTGAAACAAGAAATACCAGCTATGCGTAAACTGAATTGGATTTTACTATTATTGATAACAACGATTTCCTGTAATAATGAGAGTGCATATGATTATCCATTAGTTTTGACAGGAAGTGTTATTAATATCACGGATTCAAGTGCAACCTTTACAGCAAAAGTTACTAATCCGGGTAAATTTGCAATTTTGGAATCCGGATTTATTTGGAGTTTATATCCCAATAATAACAATGGAATAAAAGTCAAGAATAAAGAAATTTCAGATGGCGTTTATGAACTGAACACAAATGAGAAACTGCTGCCCGGAAGGATATATTATGTGCGTGCTTATATTCAAACAGAATCATCAATAACATACGGCAGAGAGGTAACCTTTAAAAGTTTAGACAAGGATGTCAGTTTGGGAAGATGGTCTAATATTTATCATAATGTTTTTACTGCTTATTGGGCAGACAAATGGAATAGGATTGACGAGAATTTCACTATCAATGATTCTACATTTATTGTTTTGAATGACGGGAAATTATATTGTTACAGCCATATTGCCAACACTTGCGAATTTGTTACTTTAACCAGTTTCCGATTTCCTGATCTTGATTTCAGCATTGTGTACAATGAAAATGCTTATGTTTTCTCAAAGAATGCCTTTTATCAGTTTGATCGCCATGCATTATCCTTCAATAAATTATCTGTACTGAATGATAATAAGATTTTGCGTGGAGCTTCCGGCTGTCTGATTGATGATAATATTTATGTTGGTTCGGCACAGGAAAAAGAATTCTGGAAATACAATATACCCGGTGATACCTGGCAGCAGGTTTCTACATTTCCCGGAGGTTTCGGTTATGATTCCTACTCATTTTACATTAATAATACTATTTATTTCGGGATTACTGGCAAAGGTGAATTCTGGAGTTATGATCCGGAAAATAATCAATGGATACAAAAAGTAAATTCGCCATTTAACCAACATGTTTATATTGACTATGCAAATACGATAAGCAAAGGATATTGCTTTTACAATAAATATTTATATGAATACAATCCAATATTTGATATCTGGGAGAGGATGGCTTGTTTAATACTTTCATACGGGGAATTACGTTCTGCCAGTGTGTTTACAATCGGACATAAAATTTATGTATTGAATGTTTATATAAATTATTTAAACGTATGGGAATATGAGAAATAGTGTTTTATTCATTATTTTTCTGCTTACAATTTTCATTACCGTATCTTTAAATTGCCGCGCGCAAATAATTGACAATAAAATCAATTTATATGGCGGATATGAAAGGGGCAGATTTTACGGAAACGGATCAATTAATGAGAATAATTTCATTTACCCCTCATTGTATCCCAATTTAAAAAGCTTAAACGGAATTTCTCTGAAAATTCTGTACAATCATCCTATTCAATTTTTCGGTTTTGGTGTTACTTTCACGCATCTTAAGGGCATTGGTTGGAAATCTCCTGACTCACCGGAATATAATGGTTCTAAAGTAATACTGCATTCTTTATCCCCCACCATTCAAATACATTCAAAATTAACCGGGAAAGGTGTTTTTAATAGGTTCAGGTTGTTTTTTGAAATTGCTCCGGGCATTGGACTATCAAAACTCACATTATCAAATCCAATATTTGACATACAATCCGGAAACAGTATTATTTCACAACCCATGAACAGCTTCGATCTTTTTTACGGGTTTAAACGCGATTCAGGAATAGAATTGGCAATTAATCAAAATGTTAATGTGTATTTTTCCTACTCTTACAGCCGTAATTGGATTAAGTCAAAATTGTATGCCGACAAACATTTTTCAAGTTCCTGCTTAAGTCTGGGGGCTATTTTAAGATTAAGAAAAATTAAACAGCTTTTTTAATGTTATAGCTATGGGCAAAACCATATTTATCCTTGCATTATTATTCAATTTTTCAATTGTATTTTCACAAAATACAGATGGAGTTCATTTTAAAACAGATAATAAAATAATTTATGATATCTGTTTTACGGATAAAGGAGGAGCGATTGGAATAGCCGACAATAATACAATCAAAACGTATTCAACAATTTCTGAATTATTGTTGAATGAGTTTAAAAATGGACATACAGGTCAGATTTTAACAATCGATATTTCAAAAGACAGCACACTATTGGTAAGCGGAGGGAAAGACAGTACAATAGTCATTTGGGATTTTATAAGTGGCAAAATACTAAATTCGCTTACATATCAAAAAGGAATAATCACATCTGTTAAAATATCTCCGGATCAGAAATACTTAGCCTCAGGTGGCACCGATAATAAGGTTTTTCTTTATGATTTGAGGAAAAATGAGGTGACTTATGAATTTACTGACCATATTGATATAATTACATCCGTGGCTTTTAGTCCTGATGGTAAATTAATTGTTTCTTCAAGTGCCGACAAGATGATTAATATCTATGATGTTGAAACCCGGAAATTAATATCTCATCTTGAAGGGCACCGCAATTGGGTAAGAGATATTTCATTTAATGCAAACGGCCTGAAACTAGCATCTTGCGGAGATGATGCAAAGGTTATCTTCTGGGATGTTTCGGATATTAACAACATACAAAAGCAAAAGACTAAAAGGATTGGTTTTGAATGGATTATAAGTATTGATTTCAGTCATGGAAATGACACTTATGTTACCGGTGGCGTTAATGGAAAAGCACTGATATTTACAAAATATAGCAGGCATACTGCAAAAATGGGAGTTCATGTAAACAGGGTATTATTTAAGCCTAATGAAGGAGATCGCTTAAAAATTGCATTGGCTACCAGAGGGAAAGGTGTAGTCATGCTTGAAGCGGATAAGATAAAATTCCAGCCGTTTTCTGAGATACGTTCTGAAAAAAGAAATATTGTAGTGGGAAAAATGCCTTCCCTGGATTATTAATTTCTATAAATAGTTTTATCATGAGAAAAACGGTGCTCTGTATACTTTTCATATTGTGCATGATGCCCTATAGTATTAATGCACAGAAAGACTATTATTATACTTATACATCATTCAACACCGGAGCTCAACTGGTCGACGGCGGACAAACCCAAAATGCAAGATTTTGCAGGGTAAGATCCGGCGAAAGCATAATTACTGAATATACTCCCTATGAAGTTAAAGAATATGGGTTTAAGGATGGACGTGTTTTTCTGGCGTGGGATATTCAGGTAGAAAATACAATCAGACGTGTATTTCTTGAACGCCTGGTAGATGGAAAAACTAAATTGTATTTTTATAAAGGATTGAATTATAAAACATTTTATCTGGAAAAAGACAGTGGTCAACTCATTCCTTTAATCAGAGGCGGAAAACACAATAAGGAATCAGATTATAGGAAGACATTGGGTAAACTCACCAATGACTGTGATTTACTTCGGGAACCTTTAAATCTGATCATCTATGAACAGAAATCACTGGCTTCTTTTGTAGACGCTTATAATACATGTAAATTAAAGGAATTCCCATATAGAAAATATGGTATAATGTTTGGTTATGTCAACACAAGCCTCCTGATCCCGTATCTCGTTGACCAGGAATTCCTCAGAGACAGTGAGATAGAAACAGATGGCAGTTTAACAATAAGTCTGTTTATAGATTATCCTATTGGTAAAAAGGGATTATCATTCCATCCTGAAATTCAGTATGTACGTAATAATTTTGATTACTACCGTTACAAAATTAACCAGTATTGGATGGTAATCAATACCAGTTGTTTTAACATTCCCCTGATGTTCAGATATACAGCACCTCTTTCATCGTCAAAAATACTGCCTTATGTGAATGCGGGAGGCCAGATTTCATTTCTGCTAAAAGAGGAAACTCTTGTACTGGAGGATGTTATGCAAAATAAGGTAATTGTATCTGAAAATCTCTATAGGTTTTCTTTACTTGCAGATCAGTATGGTGGATATATTGCCGGAGCCGGACTTCAGTTTAATATCCGCCACAGGATTAATTTCTTTGCTGAATTTCGATATGCTAAAGCTTATGCCTTTTTGGAGTCTACATTATTGGATAAGGAGGAGTACTTTTTATTAACGGGAATAAACTTTTAAATATGAAGTATCGCTATATTCCGATTATATTATTCGTTTTCATAAGTTGTGTGGCTTGTGAAAAGGATGGAAAACTTCAGCCACATCTGACCGATTTAGGCATTCCCGAAATTATTTCATTTGAGCCCAGATCCGGAAAACCCGGAACATCGGTCCATATTAAAGGTAATAATTTTAGTGACCACCCTGTAAAAATTACCGTATATGTTGGTAATTGGAAGGCTGCAGTTTCATATCACTCCATGCATGACCTCTATTTTGTGGTTCCCGATCCCGTAATTACAACATCAGGTAATATTTATGTGGAAATAGGCGGTAAGATTG
>JAAZCB010000826.1 GCA_012513545.1 Clostridiaceae bacterium | reverse complement strand
CAGGTATCTCTGGGTAGTCGCATTCTATATAATACTTGCCACCCTCTTTTACAAATGTTAATTGTTCAGCTGCATTGAGTACAAATTCCTTGGATTTTTCAAGACTAATCCTACCGTAGGGATCTACGTCCGTCACATCATTGAAGGAAATACCGTCATAATATTTTACTGTTCCTCCTTTAGGATCCGGTGTTGCTGGAGTGCCATCTGTGATTATGTAAACCGTTCTTATTGCAGCATCCCACTCTACCTTTGCCCCTAATGCCTCTGCCACATACCTTGCCGGTACAAAGGTCCTATCTTCTAAAAGCAAAGCTTGCGTGTCCATCTTGTTCTTTACTCCGTTTACATCATATTCTTCTTCCCCTATATACAATACCAGTGTGGTTGTCGATGAAGTAAACATAGCCTTTTTCTCTTTACCATCCCACTCTACTTTTGCCCCTAATGCTTCCCCAATAAACCTTGCCGGTGTTTGCGTTCTTCCATTTTCATCTATAAAAGGCTGTGCATCAGGAAAAATAAGTTTTTTACCATTAACGACTACCCGAAGCGGCATCTCTACAGCAACAGGCGATATAGAAAACAGTGTTACAAAAGTGCATACTAATACAACAACTAAAGCAAGTTTTTTCATTTAAGCTTCCCTCCATTAACAAACTATCAATTTTATTAGTTACTATTATAGTATATAAAAAAACAAATAATTACAACCCTTTATTTTCCTCATTCGTCTACCTTAAAGTTATATATTGGTTTAATAATATCTACGCTTTCAACGGTGTCACGAATGTTTTCAATAATCTCATCCATAGGTTTATAAGCCACAAGAGATTCATCAACAGGACAAAGTCCGTTCTTCTTGTCAGCAGAGCTTAGTATATTACCCAAAATATTGAATTTTCAAGATTGATAGTACATTTTTGATGTGCTAAAGTTGAGTTACTTATTACACTTAACAAATAACGCTCGCCTATTTCTCGTTTTCACCCTGTTTAATGGAATCCTCTGCAACATTAATACCCTTATCCGGTACCCAATAATTATAAATCGCCTCCTGCCCCTTCTCTGCAAAAGAACTTGACCCACCAACACCAAAAAACTTCTCAAAGAATGCTTTCAGCTTATCTATCACACTCTGCTTCTTCTCAGCTCTTCCAGAGCCTCCAAATCTGGATACAGGAGGCATTATCTTATCAATGTCAGTTCCGGCTGTCTTAATTTCTCCATCTCTAAATGCATTTTCAATAAATTTTCTTGTATCTTTCGGTTTAAGCTTTTCTTCTTTGATAATTGCTTGAAGTTCCTTTTCACGCTGATTTACTACATAATCATGCCATTTTGTCATCACATCATCTGTATCATTAATTCCTGCAATAAATGTTTCAATAAGCTGTTTTTTGCTGCGAAGCTCTGGACTTGCATCGATTGCTTTTTTGATAGTAATCAGCACTTCTTTATCTTCGCAGTGAGTGTCATGGTATTTTTTCTCAAGTTAACCTATTTCCTCATTATCATACAGGAACCCATCATCCGTAGGTGCTT
>JAAZCB010000825.1 GCA_012513545.1 Clostridiaceae bacterium | reverse complement strand
TATATATACATTTTAAGCTGGATATAAAAGTATGATGCTGTTTTTATAGATAAAACAGCATCATATTTTTATGTAATATATTTTTAACCAATTACTGTTTATTTAAATGATATACTGATAATGTATTCTCAAATTACCATAATATCTGATATAAACCATAAATTATATAGTGCTGACAGGAGGTATCCACTATGAGAAAAATATACTCAATTATCTTGTTTCTAACCCTTTTTATCAATACTCTGAGTGTTCAGGCAGAGGCGGTAAACCCCGCTGATGATTTTTTGCATAAAACGAATTATTCCTTTAAGAAGGCTAAGTTAAACAGTATTACATATGGGAGTAATAAATTTGTTGCTGTCGGAAATGGTGGTGTAATTAAGCTTTCTTCCGATGCTACGGCATGGGAGGGGGTCAATCCGTTAGAACATTATAATACTGATTTAAAAAAGGTTGTGTGGAATGAAAAAATATTTGTTGCTGTCGGCACCGGGGGCATAATAATAACATCAGAGAATGGTTATGATTGGACCGTCAGAGATTCAGGGTGCTTATCAGGTGAGAATATATCAGATGTAATTTGGGATGGGAAGCAGTTTGTTGCAATCGGAGGCCGACATTCCCATAGGGGGACGGCCGCTATTGAAGTTACCGACAGTGCTTTTGTATTAAAGTCAGAGGACGGGATTAAGTGGTCGAGGGATAACATTTCAAACGAGACATTACCCATATTGGATAACATTGTTTTTACAGGTAAGGGTTATTATATTGATTCCAGTTTATATTCAGAAGATACTGTAAACTGGAATAATGTCGAGAATAATGGAGTTATTTATGATTGTTCTGGAACAAGCAGATTATTGCTTAAAATAAACCAGCAAGAGATAAGTGTATCAACTGATGGAACCAACTGGGTTACCAAAGGGAAAAGTACACTTGATTACGATAATTATTTTAAGAAGATATTGTGGACAGGGATAAACTTTGTCGGATTAAACGGGTCCAATATACCGGAAGGGATATCTGTTTCTGGTGATGGTGTTAATTGGGACAGTGTCGACAATAGTATATTATCGGGTATAAAGGATATTGCATGGAACGGGAAGCTTTTTGTTGCTTTAGGAAAAGATGCGGATGTTTTCCATTCAACTGACGGTATAAAATGGGTTAAAGAATTCAGCGGTATAAGGGAGGACCTTTATGATATAGTTTTCAACGGTAACAGGTTTGTGGCTGTTGGAGGCAGTTATGGAACATATGGACTGACACTTAGCTCTACTGACGGTCTGAACTGGATAATGAACAAAGGTGCTATTGATAACTGTCTTAATAGTGTTATATGGAATGGAAAAGAATTTGTAGCAGTTGGCGGAAACAGTGCGTATTTCTCAAAGGACGGTATAAAATGGTCTAGTACAGGCAAACAGAATTTTATGTTTAACGATATACTATGGAACGGAAAGATTTATGTAGCATCGGTAAGTCAGGAGGTCGGAAATTCAGGCACAATTGCATATTCTCTCGATGGAAAGAAGTGGACAATTAAAAAAATCGGAGAATATGAGTTCTTTAATGTAATTGCCTGGAATGGATTTAAGTTTCTTGTTATTGAAAATAATACAGCATGGACTTCTGCGGATGGAATGGAGTGGGAGAAGAAGGAGCTTAACTTTGAGTATTTAGATACAATAGAAGGAATAGCGCTTGACGGCAGTGATTTTCTGATTAACACATCCTGGGGTGTATACAAGTCGAAGGATGGATTCAACTGGGAAAAATATACTCCCGGCGAAATTGGAAAGTATGGTTATAATGCTTTTATAAGGACAGTTGGAAAAAGTTTTGTAAGAGGTTATGGAAGCCTTGGAAAGAATGATTTTATCTCACCTGACGGAAAAAATTGGGCTGTTTATGAATCCAACGAGAAGGATATGATATGCGCAATTGCCTTTAACGACAAGAATAAAAGTTTTGTAGCAGTTGGACGGGAAGGGACTTTGACCTATATCAAACAGTTAAGTGATAATATGATTGACTCGGAATTTAACTCAAAAATTGCATGGAGCAAACACGAAAACAAAAATATGGTTTTGACTAAGGTTGCCGATAATCCTGACGAGTTGTCAGATGATTTTGATAAGGAAACAGATAATCTGAACTCTGTAGCATATAATGGTGTGACTTATGTTGCAGTAGGAGACAATGGGGTTATCAGGACATCGAATGATGCTGTAAAATGGATGAGAGAACAGTCAGAGGTCAAAAGTAACCTGAATCATGTCCTTTGGAATGAAAACAAATTTATTGCGGTAGGCGATAAGGGCACAGTTCTCGAATCTGTTTATCATGAGCAAAGCTGGAAAGGGTATTCACTGGGGGATAATCTCAGTTTCAAAAAGACAATCTGGGATGGGGAGAAATATGTTATTTTTACAGGAAATGGAAAAATATTTCTTTCAAAAGAGGATATTTATTTAGAAAATGATTTTACCAGTAAAGACATGTGGGAAAGTAAAAAACTTGATGATTCTTTTTATGGGGATTTTGTTGATGCAGAGTACAATGGCAGTAATTATGTTCTAGCCTTCAATTCATCGTTATATGTGTCTGATGATCTTAACAAATGGATACAGGCCCAAATTGAAGAAAACAATAAAAAATATGATGGCATGGAAAAGTATTACAATATTTCGTGGGATGGAGAGAAATACAGTGCTTTGCGCTCAAAGTATATTAATTTAGGAAGAAATGGAATGCTTGAGTTTTCGCCTCAAGTAACGGAAATGCTGGTGTCTTACGATGGATTACACTGGAAAGTGGTGGAACAAAATATTAGTATACAGGATTCCAGTTATCTCGATCATTATTTCGAACTGATATGGGAAAATGATATGGTAACAGGAGTTATTGAGGAATGGAATATAGTATGCATGCCGGTCGATTTAAGCTGGGCAAAAAGAGAAATAGACAAGCAAAAGCAGATAAACAATCTTGTTGTATGGAATGGTGATAGTTTTGTTCTGGTTTCAAAAGAGGGAGCAATCTATACTTCGGTAGACGGTACAAAATGGGTGAACAGGACAACCAGCAATAATACTGACGGCTTTAGACCGGATTGCACTAAGAAAATGATATGGGATGGGAATAGATATGTTTTAACAGCTCCAGCTGGAGTTTTTACTTCTTCAGACGGAATAGAATGGGCTGGTGAGAACGCAGACAAGGAAAGTTTTTGAAGCAGTTGGCGAAGATGGAACTGTCCTCCGTACAGGGACTATGGAATGGGATAAGATAAGTCCTCTGACAGATGGCAAATACAGCGACTTTTATATGTATAAAAATAGCGGCGGATATATTGCAGTTGGAGGAGGATACAGGAATCCTTTGGGATATGCTTCAAGGAAATTTGCAAGTATTTTCATATCTTCGGATGGAATTGCCTGGGAAAGTGTAGATCCAGGAGTTGAAGGAATATTAAGAAGTGTTGTTTATGACAAAGGGAAATATGTTGTGGTTGGGGATAATGGAGTTATAATTACATCTGAAGATGGTGAGACGTGGGAAAAACAGAACTCCGGTATTGAAAGTAATCTTCTTGATATTGCTTCTAATGGTTCTAATTTTATCGCAGAAGGTGAGAATGGGATTTTACTTGCTTCGCAGGATGGAATAAACTGGACAAGAGTTTATGAAGATTTAAATGTATCTTTTTACGAGCTGATATGGGATGGTATGCGCTTTGCAGCGGCGGCGAGTTATAGAACAGAATCCTATGGGTATATTTCTGCAATAGTGGCAT
>JAAZCB010000824.1 GCA_012513545.1 Clostridiaceae bacterium | reverse complement strand
ATTCATGTTATTTCTGGTGTCGATACATTTATTGAATATTTGTACCTTTTCTTTATCAGTAATAATTAGCCTTACGCTATCAGGTTTTATTCCTATAGTTTCAAAATCATACGTTAACCGAAATTTATCATCTCCTGTATAAAATGTCCGAAATTGAACATTATCAATTCTCTTTTTAGGAGCACTAACATAGAGGATATCTCTAATTAGTCCTCCATATATCCACCAACCATCACAGTTAAAGTCCGGAAAGCTGTTTTTAAGTAACCTATTGTCAACTTTTATCAAGACTTTAATTGACTTTTTATCATTAACAAAGTTGGTGATATCTAATTGAAATGGAAGGTAGGATTTGTTACATTTCCCTGCAAGCTGACCATTAATAAATATTTCTGCCCTTAAACACACACCTTCAAATTGCAGATAATGTTGATTTCCTTCAACAGAATCTAATACAATTGTGGTCATATACCAGCCATATCCAGTCTTATGTTTACCAAAGGTTTCATTAAGGTTAAAACTATGTGGCACGAGTATTTTTTGGAAGCTGTCTTGTGCTAGATTTGATACGAGTTGTTCATTGCTGTCATTTTCTGAAAAATAAAAGGACCACTGATTGATTTTAGTTGAAGCTGAGAAAGTTAGTGAACCTCCAAGTACAGGAAGTACAAGGATATAATAGATTACAATGGTAAGGCTACTACATGGAAGTCGAAGCATTACTCGAACCGTTAGAATTTTATTGATGAATAAAATGTTTTCTTACACTGATTTCCATTTATAATGATGTAAATACCATCAATTAACGTTTTACTATTTACATAATTAATCACTCTGCCTTGAAAATTATATACCTTGTTTGTAGCTGGAATCTTTTTCAAAGATAAAGACTTGCCTTTAGGCATTTTTGATTTAGTGACATCTATAACATAATTTTTTGTCAAAATATCACTATCAATCCATTGTGTATCTCCTGTCATACTTGCAAAAGTTTTTATTGTTGTCGTTTTATTTATTTCTATTGGGTCTTTGTATACATGGCTCCTTGTATTGGGCACAGTCCCATCAAGTGTATAGTATATTACCGGTTCTCCAACTGAAGCAGACGAAAGATTAACATGAATTGTTCCAGAGTAGTATTCGGAGTCAGGTGAGGCTTCTGGTGTAGCGACTTTATATTTATCCATCTCCTCCCTATAGACATTGGTAATTAAAAATTTAATCTCCTTGAAACTAGCTTTAACTACTGCTGCAAAATCCATCTCGCATGTAGAGTCGTTAGCAATTCCCGTAATCGCCCAACGAAAATCGACAAGCCCTTTTCTCTCGCTTATATATTGATCAAAACCCGTTCTATTCTGACCAGAATACAACTTTATATTTTTCATATCATTGAATAAATTAGATGTATCCGTTATCATATACATAAAGATAATTTTTGTTCCGACAGGAAATTTTCCTAAGTTAACAGTATCTTGTTCTTGTAGGGTACTATCGATTACATTATCGAAAAGATATAAGGCAGAGTCTTTTTTCACAGGAACCATAAAGTACAGTTGACCAGTTGCCATGGCTTCTGCATATCTTGTTTTTATCACTGTAACCGGTTTTGATGGATTTTTTGCGACAAGACCTAGACCATAGTAATATGAGTCTGCACACCAAAAGGAATTATCTCCTGATATAGGAAAGTAGGTTAATTCTGCCTGAATTATAGTTACACTAACGATTATTACTGTTATATATTTTTTCATTTACTTACCTATAAGTTCATCTGATCAGATAAGAATTTGATATATGAAATCGAATTTGTCTAAAATTTGCTTTTACAGTTGAAGCGAAACTTATCTCACATGTATTGGTATCCACAGTCCCAGCAACTGCCCATCTGAAATCTTTTAACCCTTTTCGATCGCTTATATATAAATCCTGTATCCTGTTTTGCCCAGAATATAATCTTTTTTTTACTTTATCTTTATAAAAACTGGAAGTATCAGTTACCATATACATAAAATACAGTTTAGTACCTTTGGGAAATTTACCGATTCTTACCTCTTTTTTTTCTTCATGGAAGTCTTCTATCTTATTATGAAATAAAAAAATGGATGAATCCTTATTTTTTACAAAGTACAACATTCCTAAGGCATCACCTTTATTTAGCTTCCATGTCACTACAACTTCTTTCGTCGAATCTTTTACAGCAATTTCTCCCCCTAGAAACAATGAATCAGAGTCCCAAATTCCAGTCGAGTTGCCAGTAATAGGTAAATAAGTAAGCTCTGCATGTACAACTTGTAATATTCCAAGTATTAGAATCATTTTAATTATACTGTTTCTAATCCCAATCATACTAATGTTTTACTCTCCTTTTCAGGGTTCGTACTCATATGCACCACAATCATTGTCACTTTTTCCAGGCCGAGGTGTTCCAGCTCTATCTTCCCTGAGGTCAATATTTGGATCTCCTTTATTTATACAGCATGACGATGAGCTTAGTTTTATTACAGAAATTCCGTATATTTTTGGATCCGGAAATGGTATACAGCTCATATTGTTATTTGAAGGGCCTCCAAAATCAATATTTTGCACATCACAATATTTTACAGCTAATGCATCATAGTCATCAAAAATATCAGGATTAATATTTGTTTCTGTTTCATTGAACCAAAAGATACTATTTGTAATATTACTCTCTTGAAAATCAAGATTAGATGCATTATATACCGCACCACCTGCAACTTTTGCATGATTATTACTAAATGTGCAATGCAATATTTCACTTACATTACCTTGATCAAATGCTGGACCAATGTAAACAGCACCACCATATTCAGCGCTATTATCAAAAAATACGGAATTCACTATTTTTAAGTTTCCTGTACCAAATATGTATTGGATCGCCCCCCCATTGAAACCACTATTTTGCAAAAATGTCGATCTGTTAATATTAACATTATCACAATGTTCAGCACTAATTGCGGATACCTTAGCATTTTGGAAAGTCGATCGTTCTACATAAATATTTCCATAATATGCGAAAATGCCAGCTACTTCATTACTTGTAAATTCGCAATCATTAATTGTAATCTCACTATTAGTTGACATAAGAGCACTTCTTCCATAGCCACCTATAAACTTAGTGCGATTACATATTAGCTCTGCATTTGTTACCTCAATTCCAGAGCCTCCCGCAAATCCTGAAGATCTAGCTGAGTTATTAAAAAAATCACAGTTATTTACAGTCAAAGATTTATTAATGCATAATAGTCCAGCTCCTGAGCCTGGATAACCACACCCTCCATTTGCATTACCATTTCTTATAGAAAATCCATCAATTATTGTATTAGCACCTTGGACAACATGTAATGAATTACCATCAAAATCACCGTTCTTATCAATATCTCCACTTAAGATAGTTTCATCAAAATGAGATCTAGTTCCTCCACCTGACGGATACCCTCCCAACAGTTTTACATTATCAACTAATTCAAATGCAATCAGCCTTGCATTCGGCTGATATGGATCGTTAGTTGGATAGTAAACACCTTTTGCAACATGAATCTCAATAATTCTCCCATTGGAATTTTTTGCCTCCATTAAGGCATCTTGTAAATTTTTATACGCAGTAGTCCATGAATATCCTTTTCCAGAGGAAGATCCATTTAGATCATCAACATATAGAATCTTATCACTTCCATATATCGTATATGTGAATGTTTTTATTTTCCCAATTGTAGCACCATTTGTTGGCTTTGATAGGTTTATTATTACAGTCTTATCAGATCCATCAGTACCGTCATCTAGAATAGATATTGGTATCTGTCTAACTTTATTATTACTATCAAAGGTTAAAGTACCATTTCCTAAATTATAGTCAACACCACTTACTGCAGTACTTTGATTTAGATCAACATTATAATCAACAGAGAAAGTCTGATTCATAACAGGTGCCGGATCGATTGAAACATAAATTACAGGACTATTTTCTGATTTTGTACCATAGCCAGTTGTTGCTGAGAAAGAGATCGTTTTGAAGTCATTATCTATGATTGTATGAGTATATTGTTTCTGCTTATGTAGACTTATATTATTCTCATTTTGAAGTGTTACTGTGATGGATTCATTTTTTTCAGTTAATAGGTCATCCTTTATTACAAGATTAATTACTCCCTTAGTCTGACAAGGTGAAAACTGTAACCTGCCGGATGTTAGTGTATAGTCATCACCATCTGCATCTAAACTACTGGCTACAAAGTCAACACTGGCATTCTGTGTGAGTGTTCCATTAACTGTTACAGGGATCTCAATATTTTCGCTTGCTTCTATTTTTTCTGATGATTCTATTTCAAAGCCTACTTCAGGTACATTTGTATTCGCTTGTTTATTGATATTGAGATAGTAAACAGTTTCCTCATCCTGTGCAAATGAGGTAACTGCAATCTCAATATTATTTATACCTATTTGAGGTATTATAGTAATCTTACCTGATTGAAGGCTACTATTATTTACTTTTATAGTAGCATTACTGTTAAATGCAGTAGGTATGATTTCTATAGCAGATACTGTATTTGCAACAATCGCAGTATATTCTACGTTATTTGTACTAATTCCAGGTGAAACGGGTATTATGTTAGATGAATTATCTCGTAATTCAATCGATAAGAGTCGACTATCGTCAGAAGGTACACGTGTGATTTTAATGTAATAATTTGCGCTTCCAATATTAGGATGCACAGCTTTTAAGAAGATCTCGTTAATACCTGTATTTAATACTACTGGTTGTGTAATATCTGTGTTATCATTAATTGAAAAAGTTGTTCCATTCTGTGCAGTTGGAGTTATTACAATTTGTTCCAATGAGTTAATAACATTTGCAGTATATGAATATGTTTCCCTATCAGCTGAATTAAATGATGGATTCAAAGTAACCGAAGGTATTGTTAAGGTAGATAACGCTAGGTTATCAGGAATTTTTCTTATTACAAAAATTTTATAACGAACACTGTTTTTACCATCTGGTGCCACTGCTTCAAAAGGAATATTGTTTATACCATAATAGAGTGGTATTTTTTTACTATCACTTGTTGAGCCATTAATTTTTAAATAAGATTCACTTGAAGTTAATTTTATAATAACCTGATCAATGTTATCAGGGACTGTTATGTTATAATCGCTGATACTGGAGGAAAATGCTGGAGAATATGACAATGAATTCATATCCTTATCAAATAGTTCAAAGTTACAAAGAGAAGCCGTCGCACTTAGTGGTTTTGTGATGTTTAGTTCATATTTTGTTTTAGTTTTTAAGTCAGATCCAGTTACTATGATAGGAATATTATTTAATCCTGAAACTAAATCTATACCTACATTATTAGAATAGTTACTACCAATCTTTACCGTTGCACCTGAATTTGGAGAGGCATTTATATATACTCTATTAGTAAGTGCATCAACGGCTGTAGTATAATTTACAATATAGTGCCTAAAATCAGGTTGAAATAGTTCTCCATTTATCGTTAGGTTATCCAGGACTGCGCGAGAGCATTGATTTACTTGATAGGCCAATAATGATACTTTGTAATTGTAACTTTTATCCTGTATGGCAAGATATGCATTGCCAGAGTTAAAGTTCAGACTTAGGCTACTCATCTGCTTTGAAGTTACAAAACATGGATTACCCAAGCTGCACCACAAATTTTGATTATCATCATACTTTAAGACAGATGCGCAGTACTTATTATCAGTATTTGTGAATGCAAGATATGGTATTACAGAGTTATCAAACATTAGATCTATAGAACCATTGTCATCCGTTTCAAAAAGATATTCTTTCCCTACTGTTAACCACTTTTTTATAGCATCATACTTTTTTACATAAACATTATATAATGAAATTCCATCACTATTATTCCCGCAATATTCGCCAAAGGCAATATAAGGGACATTTCCGGCAAGTTCCATATCAAAGTTGCTGACCTTTTCACTTGTAATATTCTCAAGCTCGTCCCAAGTTGCCCCATTATATTTTTTAATAACGGGTTTGCCAGCTTTATCATCATCATCATCATTTGTATCTTCATGAATATATCCGACGTATAGTATATTCGAAAGAGAATTTCTCAGTTTTACAGATGATCCCCCTTCATTCGATACAATACCATCAGTCCCAAGGTTTTTCCACGAAGTTCCATCGAAAGATTTAACTTTTATATAGCTATTTTCGATACCTCCAACGATAGTCGTATAGCTATAGGCTATGTACGGTATCGCTATATTTAATAGGATACTTATCTCACCAGAAACATCAGTATCAATAGTGGTACCGACATCTATCCAAGTCCCATTCTCGAGCCTTTTAACTTTCAGTAATCCCTTTATTTCATTATTGGAGTCATCAGTGTAAGCGATCCATGGGGTACTCCCTGAAAATGATAGCGAAAAAGATCCTACTTCGCCTTCAAAGACTGGGCCTCCACCTACTAAAACCCAGTTATTATTAACTAATTTTTTAACAATTATTGTCTCATCATTTCCTTTATCAGTAAATGCTAGGTATTGAGAACCATCTGATGCGTTCTTTAGCTGTATTTTATCTGCAAAATCAGATGAGATCCCTCTGTTTCCTATAAAGGACCAGCAGGTATTCATTCTTTCAAATTCCAGATTATAATTTTTGTAATCTACACCATTAGGTGCAGTAACAACCATATTTACAGTAGTGATACCTTGAGGGAGGTCTATTTTGATAGGATTACCGCAAGAACAAGGAATAATCTCACCATTTATAACAATTGTAGCATCTGGTTCATTGATTACCGGAGTTATTTCTATTTTATTAACTTTGTCTGTCAAATATACATGATAATCAGATATCGAAGGATCGAAGTCAATATCGCCTTCCGATAAGATTATATTTTTCAAAGTAGCATCAGTATTGTTTTGAGTACATGACATTCTGTTATACTCTTTTGTTTGGGTAACAATTTTATCGTTGTTCCTCCATAAAACCGGTCTTATCTCATCATCATATTCTACATATGATGCGTAGTTATTCACATCGACAGTTGTTATAGGTGCCCTCGAGATTTTGTCATAATAAACTGTATTTACTAAAGCGTTTTTCGGATGAAACCGAACATCATCGACATAAATATCTCCTCCGTTAGGAGCAATCTTTATTGTAATATTCTCATTATTTTCAAAAGTACCAGCAGCAATCTTTCTCTCAATTTTTATCCATCTGTTTGCCTCTATTGGTCTTAGGGCATTATTTGAATTTATTTCTGTATTGTCATTTTTTAAAATTTGCAGTTTCACAGTTCCAGATGTATTAGAATAGACCCAGCATGAAAATATGTACTCCTTTTTAGAAGCAATAATTTCTTTAGATAAACCTGGACCACTTGATTGTATAAAAACAGATGCGTTTCCAAAATGAGTATGAATTGTATTTAATATAGATCCACCTTTTTTCCATTTATTTCCATAATCATAATAATCTGGATGTACAAGGTCGTCATAATCACATGTATATATTGCACATTCTTCCAATTTCCCATTAGTTATAGACCCTATTGTTTTATTATCATTATATCCAAGTATATCACATGAAATTATATCTTTTGCATTATGATTCTCTATTGGTAATCCATTTTCTGTATATTTAAATACACATCCAGTATAATCCCAGGATTTTTGACTGTATGATTCCGGATCAGCAAAGTTAAACTCCATCGGAATATACGGATATCCATTAGCATCTGTTTTCGTATTCCATACAAAGGATGAGCAAGGAGCGCATGTTGATGCTCCACGATTCTCAGACCAGGTAGTAATGCTTGACTTTAATACCTTCTCATCAGAATAACCGTATTTTGAATATGTAGTATTTTGACATTGCTGAATAAGCATATGGGCGTTTTCCATGCTTCTATATTTTTCATAAGCAAATGTAGTCTTAGTAGTGATGATATTTGTAGTATTGCCATCAATTACATTTGTTACAACAGAGGGCATTCCATTCTTTGGGTCAAATTCAGAGAAACTCTGTTTTGATATAACGCCTTTGTAATTGGATTTAGTTTCTTTTACTCTTTTTATCACTATAGGATCAGGTAAGGTGCTGTTATGATTTGTAGCGTTCGGATATATCTCATACTCTGTCTCGGAGGAGCTGATTT
>JAAZCB010000823.1 GCA_012513545.1 Clostridiaceae bacterium | reverse complement strand
CTGGAATTGTGAGTACTTCTATGATAAAATATTCACGGATTCAGGATAAAATATATTTGTGAATTATTAAACATAAAATGGAGAAATTTAGTGAACATGTTTTATAAGAGTAGAGGGATTGTTGCCTATTGACATTATTTAGCGACATAAAACTATAAACATATTTCTGAGAAATGTTTATTGATTAATTATAAATAACATGCTTAAACCTTCAAGAAATGAAGGTTACACATTTTACATATATTTATATTTTTTTATGGGGGTTAAAAATGTACAAAATGAAAAAATCATTCCTGATAATTATTGTGTTTATATTTCTGATCCAAACACTTCTGGCTAATTTGGCATTGGCACAATCAGACTCTCTACTGAATTCGGAAAACACATCCAAGGTAAAAGCTACTGCAAGCTTTATTGACATATCGAATCACTGGGCGGAGAAATTCATCAAATCTCTGTCTTCAAAGGGATATTTAAAGGGCTATGCGGCTAATGATGGTTATTTGGCAAAACCTGATACATACATAACAAGAGCCGAATTCCTAACAATTTTGTTAAAAACCAAGAAATTAGTCAATGTGAGCAGTAAAGAAAAGGTTTTTAAGGATGTTAGTGTGGGTGACTGGTATAAGGAAACTGTGGATATAGCATCGAGCAATAATATTGTTGAAGGATATCCTGATGGTTTTTTTAAGCCTGATAGCCACATAACAAGAGCTGAAATGTCTGCTCTTATAGTCAGGTTTAATGAATGGAATAATGAAGTTGGTCTTCTGAATGCAGGAACTTTCCCTGATGTTAAAGAGGGAGATTGGTTTTATAAACCTGTTATTATATGCAAGACTAAAGAGATCATTAAAGGTTTTCCTGACGGAACATTTAGACCCGGGAGCTTTGCACTTAGAGCAGAGGCTTTTGCCTTATTGTCTAATTATATTGATAAATATTGTGTTGAGCAAAATTCTGATGAAATACCAGGAGGACCTGTTGTCACCTCTACACCTTTAAATACTCCAATTCCAACAAGCACACCAAAGAAACACAGCAGTGGTGGAGGCAGTTCAGGTAAGATTGAGGATATAATCCCTACAGAAGCTCCAACAATAAAAGGGATTGATATGGTTATAACATATCCTTCTGATATTGAAAATGAAAATGTATTTGCGGAGGACGAGAATTATAAAATAAGTGGATATTTTAATAGAAGTGATGTAAAAAGCTTAAGTTATGTTGTTGAGAATGATAGTGGTAATGGAGTTAAGGAAAAATATCTTGAGGATAGTGTTGATTTAAATAAGCTTGATTCTGATACAATCATTTTTGCGATCGATTCAATTGATAAGGATTTCGCACCTTGGGATATATACCTCAAACTTAAACCAAACAAAAACTGTATTACAATAACAGCTGCTGACAAAAATGGAAATACAGTTGAAAAGAAATTGGAAATACTTTATGAAGCAGAAACGGTAATTGATGAGACTTTTACGCTTAAGTACTATAATATATGTATTAACGAGAAGGAAATGAAGGCACTACCTGGTGGGGGATATTCACTCACACTTGGATGGGATAGTATCTATAAGGAAGGCACCAAATATGCGATATTAAAGGAAACAAGTGATGGGAATAAAGATGTAGTGGCTAAAGGGTTGACTGATAAATCATATACAGACACAAATGTGAAGCCGAATGAGAGATACAAATACACTGTGCAGGCAGAAGTTGAGCCTGGAGACTTTGCATATTCAAATAAATTGAAAGTCATATTTAACCCTGATTCTGATG
>JAAZCB010000822.1 GCA_012513545.1 Clostridiaceae bacterium | reverse complement strand
TAACCTTGTTTGAATTATAGGGAAGCTGTCCCGAAAACCTCATCAGTGCCAGGATCAGTGCAGCCATCAGGTTAGTGCTTACAGCAAGGCCCGAACCTCTAGGGATATCAATTACACTCGTTATAACCTCAAAGCCTTTATAAGGCTTGTTATTCTCCATAAACTTCTGAACAATTTGAGTAAGGCTGAGCTTGTCCTCTTTATCCTTAAACGATGGAGGAATTATTCCCGAAACAATAACTGCCGATTTTAATAGTGAAAGGTCATCATTTCTTATGTTGAATAGTTCGTCCAGGCTGGTTACCAGCTTCGAACAGTCAAGGTCCAGGGAAGTTAACCGGATTCCGTTCTCCATTACAGGCCTTACTATGACGCTTATTGGTGGGACCATTTCCTTTAGTGAAGTATCAAACAGATTTACCGAAAAATTTATACATCTAGCTTTTTCAGGTCTGGTCATTGAAAGATAGAATATATCTGAACCTACACAGCTTGTATGTTCTATTCTGACTGGAACTGAAACCAGCTCACAGGTGTCCTTGAAGTATTCCGGGCTTCTAATCCCGTAGTCTTCGAGAGTTTTAAGGGAGAATAATTCAGGGTGACGTGCCATAAAGCATTCCCGTACCTGTTCTTCAATTATACTGAAAGCCTTACTCCGGTAGACAATACCCAACATTTTCATTACTGCTTCAGGCAGGCAGCCTGTTTTCTCAATAGTTTCATAAAGCTGTGCAAGTGCTTCATCAAACTGCTGATTTTCAAGTGCCTTGACAGCGAAATAGGGTATTGCACCTATATTAATCAGAGGACCGGCAGCCGGCATGTAATACCCGTAGATACGGCTTAAATGAACTGCTGCATGAACCTTCTCATAACGGTTCTGTGCATTTCTGTAAGCCTGTTCAATAACCTTTGAAACAGTCGCCAATTCCTCCATATTCATGTCTTGAAAAAACATATCTCCGATAATTGCGCAGCAGGGGATGTCTTTAATACAGTTTGCCTTATTCTTTGCCGGCACATTATTTGAATCGGGAGAGGGGGCTTTTTTTTGACTGTGAAGGCTTACCATTTTATTTACTATCAAATCAATCCTGTTCTTCATATGCCGCTTTTTCCTCCAGTATATCAAGGACCTCGGATAATGTTATTTTACTGAAATCCTTAATATAGTAATTGAACTTCAGGCCGTTGGCTCGTAACTTTTCATTTGATAAAGTTGAACCTACAACCACACACTTAACACCTGCTCTTTCAAGAGAAGTTATGCCCGGTATGCTGTCCTCAAAGCCTAAACAGCTACCGGGAAGAAGACCTAAAGCTTTGCAGGCTTTCAGGTAGGTTTCAGGGTTGGGTTTGGGGTTTTTGACATTGTTAATACTGACTATGGACTTAAAATGCTGATAAATGTCAAGGTGCTGCAAAACATAACTTGCTTCATCATATGTAGATGAAGTAGCCAGAGCTGCTTGAAACCTGGAATTGATTATTCTCGAGAAAAAATCCGGAAAACCCTTGATGACAATCTCCAAAACTCTTTTTTCAAGAAATTCTTTGTATATCATATCTTTTTCCCGGCATATTGTTTTTAAGTTATGATTTGCAATATCATTTTTAAAGAGCCTTCTGGCAGAATCAATACTGGAGGCTCCAAATATGTCCTCTTTGAAATTTATGCTGTCATTCCATGAGAAACCATATAGTTTTGAAAGGGTAAACCAGCTTTCTTCATGCAGTTTACAGGTATTTATTATTACTCCGTCCATATCGAAGATAATTCCATAATTACCGTTACCCAACATTTTTTTCCCCTTGTTTAAATAGTCTGTATTCTTTAAGTTT
>JAAZCB010000821.1 GCA_012513545.1 Clostridiaceae bacterium | reverse complement strand
TGAATGTTGACTTGCCTACACCAGGGCCGCCCTTGATACAGAATATCCTAGTCGCTTCTTCCTGACTTAATATGTAATCGTAGTAACTGAAAAATCCCCGAGAGGTGTTTCCTCCAGGGAACATATGTCTTGCTTTACCTCTTGGCATAAAAAATCCTCCATTTAAGATTAATTACTTAACCGACCTTTAGAACCTATTATAAGATATGCAGATTTGGGGTTAATGTGATATAATGAACAATATACTATTCCTTAAGAAAATTCAGCCACTGTCCAAACAACCCCTTCTTATATTTGCGAAGCAACTTGGTTAAATTGCATCCCATTGGAAGATTATTGACAAAAATATGTTTATGAATTACAATATAATTAACACGTGTTAGTGGTTTGTAATCCTGGATTACACATCTTGATTACTTGCCGTAACAAAAGTTTATATTATATTAATAAATGTATAGGGGGAGTATTCGTGTCTAGGAAAATAATTTCTTCATTTGTATTTCTGTTGCTTATTGTTTCCGTGTATTTTAGTTCTTTTCAGGGTGTATCTGCAGCAGATATAACAAATTCTTATTTTGAATCGAACTTTTCTAATTATGACTCAAACATATGGGAAAAATCAAGTTGGGCTAACGGTTCGGTTTTCAACTGTGTATGGTCACCATCTCAAGTTACATTCTCCAATGGAAATATGGTTCTTGGTCTTGATAGGGCATATGGTGCAGAATATCCTTACCAAGGCGGTGAATACCGTACAAGATCTTTTTTTAGCTACGGTTATTATGAAGTAAGAATGAAGCCTGCAAAAAATACTGGTATTGTTTCCTCATTCTTTACGTATACCGGACCATCAGATAATAATCCGTGGGACGAAATTGATATTGAGTTCCTTGGCAAAGACACTACCCAGGTACAATTTAACTGGTATAAAAATGGTGTAGGCAACAATGAGCATATGTATAACCTTGGTTTTGATGCATCTCAAAGTTTTCATACATACGGATTCGAGTGGAGGCAAAACTATATAGATTACTATGTAGATGGTAAAAAAGTTTACAGAGGTACTAACAATATACCTGTTACTCCTGGCAAAATAATGATGAATTTATGGCCTGGAATAGGAGTTAATGAATGGCTTGGAGCTTATGACGGCAAAACCCCGTTGAAAGCTGAATATGAGTATGTAAAATACTATCCGGGAGGGTTTCCGCAATCCTCACCATCTCCTTCACCAACGCCAACACCTTCACCAACCTCTACACCAATTCCTACGCCAACCGCTACACAAGATTTTGGAGTTAAAAGAGGCGATGTAAACAGTGATGGAAGAGTTGATTCTACCGATTATGCTATGCATAGAAGATACTTACTTGGAATTATCACCTCCTTCCCTACTAATAATGGATTAATAGCAGCTGATGTTAACCAGGACGGACGCATAAACTCTACAGACTATGCCTTGATCAAACGTATTATACTCGGGATTGTATAACGAACCTATAAGAAAAGCACCCTATAAATTAGGGCTTATGTTTAAATATTTATATATGGTTGAATTTAGCAAAAAGCTTGCGGTGATTATTTATCCCGCAGCTTTTTTTGTTCCATTGGATTATTATCTTGTCTCACCTGTTAAGCATTTATGTTTCTACATGATTTCCGCTTTATTATTTGAGTATTAATTATCTTTTCTTCTGCATATAACCTGTCATCCTCTATTGATCGAATAATCAGCTCAACGCAATATTTTGCAGCTTCTGCCAATGATACACTGACTGTTGTGAGAGGCGGAGACATGTGTTGTGATGATTGTATATTATCAAATCCGATAACAGAGATATCATCAGGAATTCTCAGCCCAAATTCACCTATAGCTTTATAAGCTCCAACTGCCAT
Source organism: Clostridiaceae bacterium (assembly GCA_012513545.1). Next base: position 1,472 of record JAAZCB010000821.1, on the reverse strand, counting down.
GGTATCATTACATACCAGTACAGCAGTAGGCTTGCTTTTAGTCATTAATATTTTTCTCATTCCTGTATATCCGCTGTATTCAGTAAAACATCCATATGCAATTAAATCTTCATTAAGGGGTATACAACTGCTGGAAAGTGCAGCCTTAAAACTTTCAAATCTTGTTTTTCCCGAAAGCTTGTTTAAGTCTCCCGTTATTATTCCAATGTTTTTATGACCAAGTTCAATCAGGTATTTTGTAGCCTCATATGCCCCGGTATAATTGTTTATATTGACATATATCGCCTTGTTTTTGTTTTGCTCGCTAACATTTATGTCAACTGCAGCTAAAATAAAATCCTTTTTAACAATTTTCAGTATACGGTTAAAATCATTCTCATTACTTCCGATAATAACTCCACCGTCAATTCTTTTTTCATAAAAAACACTTTGAATCTTCCATAACTCTTCAGAAGAATAGACAGTAGACACAAGAACATAATATTGTTTTTTGTTCGCCTGATCAATAAAAGTGTTTATGAATGGTGAGAAATAGGAATTGTCATATAACAGGTCTTCATCATTCTTTATTACATGATGAGGTTTTTCATTGTCTTTTATATCCACAATAAATATTCCAAGTGTAGAATTTTTCATGCCTGCCAGTCTTCTCGCAGAAGCATTAGGGTAATAATTATATTCCTTGATAGCCTTTAAAACTTTTTCACGCGTAGCGGGAGGTATATCCGGATAATTATTGATTACACGTGAAACTGTACTTCTTGATACTCCGACAATTTTTGCTATTTCCTTGCTGTTCATAGTTCGCCACCTTATTACAAATAAATATTAAGACAATTCACTAAGCTTTATCCATTGAAATCCTGAAAACAAGTTATTATCTTTTAAATCTTCTCATTTTTTGAGAGCTAAACTGATAAACCTATACAAACATATTGATAAATAATTCAATTTTTGTTCTCACGCCTGCAATATTTGGCGTAATTACATTATATCATAATAAATGCTGTTACAATAAAAGGTATCCAAAAATATTTGTAATAAGATTGTATTTGCAATAATTTTTACTATTGATAAAAACATATATTTTACTTGAAACTCACTAAGTAGTATAACTACTGCCATAAAAAATGAAAATTTATATTATATGCAAAAAAGGGTAATCCGGAAATATTTATTCATGATTACCCTTTTATAACAGTCTTAAATCTTAATAGCGCAGTCTCCAGGCCATGTCACTAAGCCTAAGTTCATTTTTAAATGCCATAGGCACAGTATTTTCATCAATTATCACGCATTCAATATCCGACATTTCAGACCAGTTGTAAAGCTGCTCCACTGTTACCACAAACGAGAAAGCTGTATGGTGTGCTCCTCCTGCAAGAATCCACGCTTCGGCAGAATCCAGAAGAGTAGGTCTTGGCTTCCATAAAATACTTGCTACAGGAAGCTTCGGCATGGACTGAGCAGCC
>JAAZCB010000820.1 GCA_012513545.1 Clostridiaceae bacterium | reverse complement strand
AATTTATGCCCATGGCTATGGTTTGGATATTGTGCTGACGAGATCATTTAATCATATTGGGCCATTCCAGAAAGATGTTTTTGTTGTGTCGTCATTTGTTAAGCAAATGGTGGAAATGAAGTACAACGGCGCGCTTACCAATGCGCTGACAACAGGAGATATAACAATTGTCCGCGATTTTACGGATGTTCGTGACGTCGCTGAAGCTTATTACAAGTTGCTGACAATGGGCCAAAAAGGAGAAGTCTATAACGTATGCAACGGGAAAGGTTGGACCCTGAAAGAGATTATTGAAAAGATCTGCAACGCGCTGGACATTGATGTGGAAATTGTTCCCAATCCGGGTTTGTTTCGCCCGGACGACAACAGGGCCATTGTCGGCTCCAATGAGAAATTGAGAAATGCAGTCAAGTGGGCGCCGAAATATACACTCGAAGACTCCCTTCATGAAATGATACAGTACTGGAAAACGCAAGAAACAATAACATAGCATAGAGGTCCGTCGACGATGAAAAAAAGAATAGATATTATAAAATCAATACATTGTTGCATTTTAACCGCTCATTAACCGCCACAAAAATTGGTTAAACCTTGGCAATTTAAATTTTATTCTGCAAAACTCTCAATATTTGAAACCATTGTCGGAATATCTTACAAATTTGAAATGCTATAAGAAACTGTAACTATCCTCTGAAACCTGTGCACAATGATCGAATTGTCATTTCGACCGAAGGGAGAAATCTTTTAACACTACAATATACAAGAAATATTTCTCGTTGCTTTGCTCCTCGAAATGACACGAAGGTAATTATGCAAAGCTCTCAGTCTTTAAATAAATCATTTTGCCTCACTTTTAAGCGTCAGAATACCTTACAAAATTATGTAAGCAACAAACTTATAAAATTGATAATACTAAAAATATTAAATACTTATATTATCGGCATGAAATATGCATCACATTGTTATGCGTGGGAATTAGTAGTGGTTGTATATAAATAAGCAAATCATTTGCAATATGAAATTTGGTGACGATCGCAATTTTAGGAGGAATCAATGAAAAAAATTAATAAAATCTTTAAAGTGGGTTTAGCCATATCTTTAATGTTGTTCTGTGTGGTTGGGGTGGCGAATGCGCTAATCATAGATATTAACTCGCAAGCAAATGGTACAGCGAACCCGGTTGTAGTCTATTTTGAAGCAGGAACGTATGACGTAACTCCAATCGGTATTGCAGATGGTGGTGCATACAATGCCTGGAATCCTTGGGGACGTGTTAATATGTCTTTAAACCTAGGCTGGATGAATTATTATAATTTTTCAATCAATAATTTTGAATACTTTATTACAGATGGTGCTAGATATGAAACAGATTTGCTTGCTCTTGCAAACGCGATTGGCACATCATTCACGTTGGCATCAGGCAATGATGTGAATTTTTACATCGGTGATAGTACTTTTAGAGATAACCTGGGCGGAATATCTTTAAATATTAGCAAAAGGGAATTAGCTGCAACCCCAACCCCCGAACCCGCAACCATGTTGCTTCTTGGGTTTGGATTAGTCGGATTGGCAGGTATTAGAAGAAAGTTAAAGAAATAACAAAACACATAATCGGTTTGTTAATAAAAGGCAGGGTCTATTAGCTCTGCCTTTTGTTATTTCTAATTATATTGACTATCGTCTGATCTTTCCCCGAAAATGTGGTCATACTTCTCATAATGCATATGACCTTCACGCACTTCATTTAATCCCGTATAAAAGTCCACTTTAATCCTTGACATCTTATTGTATTAATTTTAGAAAATTACGATAACTATAAAAAAACTTATTAAATGTATTAAGGCCAACGGGCATAGAAAAAAGCAAAGTTTATCTATCATTTGCTGAACCGAAAAAATGCTTGAATATGAAAAACTAGTAGAAAAAACCGGCAGTTAAGAAAAGAGGATGATCTTTTGGATATCACAACGACCGATATGGAAAAAGATCTTGTTATGTGAACAATCACTTTTTTACCTGTCACAATGCCGCACGTTTCCTGAAAAAATGCAGCTGCGTAACCCAGAGGGCGGAGCTGTATCACCTGAGTTCCGTATAATTGTAACGATGAAAAGATCAACTCTTTAAAAATTGAGGCCTGGTTTATTTTAGTGAAGTTTTTGTAGTCATCCCCGCGGCTTGCCGCGGGGATGAATGAATGCCTTACCAAGGGGGTTATAGGGGGGAGCGGATCATTCCCCTTATCTTTATAGGCCCTTGCGTCGAGATGTGATATAAGCCATGCATGACGATTAAACGAACGAGTCCTGTGGTCTACGATACAAGTTACCATCTGGTATGGTGTCCGAAATACCGGAAAAAGATTTT
>JAAZCB010000819.1 GCA_012513545.1 Clostridiaceae bacterium | reverse complement strand
CTGGAATTTCTAAACATGGTTTTTTTCTTCACATAAATTAAATGCACCTGAAACCGAAGATTCATAAAATAAATGTGAAGAAAAATATTCACCTACACAATACATGGTAGGGGAACATATCATTTAAATTCACATATTAATTTTATTGCTACTCTTCATAAAAACCCATATCATCATATCTAGAACCAACAACTGATACTTCTATATTATCAAGAGTAATACCCTTTAGGGTTGGGAGTTCACCGCTGATATTATTAAGTGCTATATCGTCAAAATAAGCACGTACATTGTATTTGCCATCCGCCATCTGTACATGGGTGTATGCCTTGGTGTTAAGGGGATTTACTATAATTGTTACGGTTGTCTTTTCGGTTATTTTATACATGGTCTGACCTGGTTTAACATACTCTCTGTATTTAAAATTATTAAAACTTGAAAGAGTTCCCGACTCTGCATAACCTTCCAAAACATTTTTCCAAAATTCATGGGTAGTTGAGCCATCTACATCAGTCGTGTGTTTAATCTCTTCGAATTTCTTTTCGTAACGGGAAGAATCAGCGTTTCTGTCTTTAACTTGAAGCCATCTTACACCATTCAAGCCCACTGGATTTGCTGCGGTTATTGCTGCGGTTTTTGGTGCATAAACAGTACCTTTTTTATTTGCAGGTTGGTTCCTAAGATCCACAGCCTGATTTTTATTGTTTATGTACACAAGGTTGGATTCGTATCTAAAAGAATTAATAAGTGCCTGTACAATGTTTTTGTGGTCTTCTGTGTCATTGTTGGTTGATTTATAGGTTACAGTCTCTACGGTGAACTGGTAAGTACCCGTTGGGTTAAAGTAGTAACCTGACCGTATGGGATAGGCTAGATTTTGATGTACTTTATCCGATGCAAAAACAGCCCTGTCCAACTCGGAATTTCTTGTATCCTGCCTTTTTGCAGCTTCTCTGCTTCGCTTATAATTGGCACCCATACTAGCTGGTATTGACCAGTTGATTTTTCCGGTATTCTGTTGGGTAAAGTTCCTTTGGTATTGACAGTCCACCTGTTCTGGAGCACCAAGGTTACCGTTCTCGTCCATATGATACATTAAACGAACAACATTAAACATATGGGGTTTGCTTGTCCAGAATAACTTTCTTTCCAAGGAATTTGCTACATTGTTTTCAATTCCCTTTTGAAAGACTTTCGGTGCAATAGTCGAACTACCATTGTATACATATGCCCTAACATTCACTTGTGTATTTTTGCCCATAAAAGGTTCTGAAATTGTAGGCCCCTTGTTGGTTTCTTTATCAATACATTTTCTGCTAGCAACACCTCCAAAAGATATAATTCCACTTCTTATATTTGGCTCCTTAGGATTTGTTAGGTTCAGCCATACTCTTTCTTTCGGATTATCCCCAAAATCCCTTCTTTGAAGAATCGACCTTATATCAGGTCTTCTGGTGATTGTAGACTTGGATTCATCTACTACTGGGTTGTTTTCAACTTTAAAATCATTAAGCAAGTCCACTGCTTCGTTTTTTACAGTTAAGCTACCGCTTGCATTGCCACTCCACATCCATTCGCCTTCCGGTAATGTTAACTTTGCAACAAAGTCACCATCTGACAAAGGAAATTTAATCTTTCTAGATAAAACATTATAATCCAAATCAATATTCTTCTCTACAGTAAGGGGTTTTGGTATAACTTCAATTGATTTTCCGGAATCAATAACATTGTT
>JAAZCB010000818.1 GCA_012513545.1 Clostridiaceae bacterium | reverse complement strand
TCCCTGAATACATGATTCCGGCATACTTTATTAAAGTAGACAGTATCCCCCTTACTGCAAACGGTAAAATAGACCGTGCCAAACTCCCCGAACCCGATGGAAACATTTATACGGGTATGGAGTATATTGCACCTCGGACTGAAACAGAAATAAAGCTGGCTTCTGTTTGGGAAGCTTTGCTTGGGGTTAACAAGCCCGGTATATACGATAACTTTTTTGACCTCGGAGGGCATTCCCTGAAGGCGGCTTTGCTCGTTTCGCGCATTTACAGGGAATTTGATGCCGAGATACCTTTGAAGGATATATTTGTATACCCTACAATAGCAGGTCTGGCGGGACTTATTGAAAATACGGCAAAAAGTTTGTATCAGTCAATTGAGCCTGCGGCAAAAATGGACTATTATCCCGTTTCATCCGCACAGAAGAGACTTTATGTGTTGAGCAGGTTAGAGCCGGACTCCACAAACTACAACATGACAGGCGTAATGGAGATTAAGGGCAGGCTTGACATTGAAAGACTTAAGGATTCCTTCTCAAGAATAGTAAAAAAACACGAATCTCTTAGGACTTGCTTTAAGTCGGTAGATGGAGAGGTATTTCAATTTATAAATAAGGATATTGAGCCTGACCTTGATTATTATGACCTGCAGCTTATGGACAGGGCAAGTGCTGATGACAGGATCAAGAGCTTTATAAGACCTTTTGAGCTTGATAAGGCTCCGCTTATCAGAATGGGGCTGATCAGGACTGATATTGAAAGGCATATACTGATTTTTGATATGCACCATATTATTTCAGATGGTGTTTCCATGGATATTTTGACAAAAGATATTGCAGCGGCCTATGAAGGCGTAGAGCTCGGGAGGCTTCGCATCCAGTACAAGGATTTTGCGCTCTGGCAAAGAGAGCTTCTGTCGTCGGAAGCAATGCAAAAACAAAAAAATTACTGGCTTGACAATTTTAGGGGCGAAATTCCTGTGCTTGAAATGCCCTTGGATTTCCCGAGGCCTGTGATACAGAGCTTTGAAGGAAGCACTGTAAACTTTGAACTGGAGGAAGCTGTAACAGACAGATTAAACACATTAGCTTTGAAAAACGGAGCAACACTGTTTATGGTATTGATGGCAGCATACAATGTATTGCTTTCAAAATATACCGGACATGAGGACATAGTAGTGGGAACTACGGTGGCAGGAAGGAACCACCCGGATATTGAGGATGTAGTAGGAATGTTTGTAAACACGCTTCCGCTTCGCAACCATCCTGTAAAAAGCAAGACCTTCATAGAGTTTTTGAATGAAGTTAAAAATAACACATTGAGGTCAATCCAGAATCAGGATTACCAGTTTGAACAGCTGGTTGAAGATTTGAACCTGAGGAGGGATATGAGCAGAAATCCGCTGTTTGACACAATGTTTACACTTCAGAACACTGAAAATGCTGATGGAGAGCTTAAAGGCCTTGATATCGGCTTATATGATTTTAAATCCGAAACATCAATATTTGATATAACCCTGGATGCTGAGCAAACTGGAGGAAAAATTGTCTTCACACTTGAGTACTGCACAAAGCTTTTCAAGGAAGACACGATGTTAAGGTTTGGAGCACATTTTATTAAGCTTTTGAAACAAATATCAGAAAATCCGCTAAATAAGCTTTCTGAAATTGAAATGCTCTCACAAATAGAAAAGGATGAAATCCTGTATAAATTCAATGGAAAGAATATCCCCTACAACTTGGATATTCCGCTCCACAGCATTTATGAGGAATTATCGGAAAAGAACCCCGATAAAACAGCGGTAAAATATCTGGATAGTCTGGTAACCTATAAGGAGCTGAATCAAAGAGCAAACCGCATTGCCAGATACCTTAACAAAAACGGAGTCAATAACGGGGATCTTGTATGTGTTCTGCTTGAGAGATCCATAGGGATGATCGAGGTCATCATAGGTATCTGGAAGCTTGGAGGAGCATACATTCCAATGGATGTGTCCTATCCTTTGGAGAGAAAACTTGGTATACTGAAGGATTCCGGCACAAAAACAGTTGTTACCATGTCTGGATTTTTAGAAGAGGGCTTGAAAGACAGGTTCGATGGGAAAATAATCTGTCTTGACCAGGTATTTGACAGGATAAACGAAGAAGACAGCAGCAATCTGAATTATACAGTTGATACTGATAATCTGGCATATGTCCTGTTTACATCGGGTTCTACGGGTAACCCGAAGGGGGTTATGATTGAACACAAGGGTATGTTGAACCATATTCTTGCCCAGAAGGACGAACTTAACCTTGATGAGGACATGATATTTGCACAGAATGCCAATCATTGCTTTGACGTTTCAGTATGGCAGATGTTCGGTGCATTGGCCCTCGGGGGAACTACGGTAGTTTATCCCAATGAGCTTGTGCTTGAGGTGGGCAGGTTTACAGAAAGTGTTAAAAGGGATGGAATAACACTATTGGAAGTTGTACCTTCATATTTGAATGTTATGCTTGACTATATAGAGGAAAAACATGTCAGACTTGATGCCTTAAAACATCTTTTGATAACGGGTGAAGCAGCAAGGCCTGATATAGTCAGAAGATGGTTTGAGCTGTGTCCCGGAATAAAAATGGTAAATGCTTATGGACCTGCAGAGGCTTCAGATGACGTAACAGGATACATAATGGATAAGATGCCTGAGGAAGCACACAGCATTTCCATTGGAAGACCAATAGGCAACATGAATATATATATAACGGATGAAAACCTCAACCTTTGCCCTGTTGGTGTAGTAGGTGAAATATGTGTTTCAGGTATAGGTGTAGGACGAGGGTATATTAACAACCCTGACAAGACGTCAGAGGTCTTCATGAGTGATCCTTACAGGGATGACGAGGTAAGGCTGTACAGAACGGGAGACCTAGGCAGATGGCTGCCTGATGGGAATATAGAGTTTTACGGCAGAAAGGATTATCAGGTAAAGGTAAGAGGCTACAGGATAGAGCTCGGAGAAATTGAAAACAGGCTGTCCGGGTATGAAGATATAAAGGATTCGGCAGTAATAGACCTTGAAGATGAAAAGGGAAGCAAATACCTGTGCGCCTACTATGTATCGGACATAAAAATATCAGGCACTCAGCTAAAGGAATACATGCAGGGATACCTTCCACAATACATGGTCCCGGCATATTTCATGCAACTGGAAAGCATGCCGTACCTTCCGAGTGGAAAGATTGACAGAAAAGCCCTTCCAAAGCCTGAGGGGAGAGAAGGAGCTGATTATGCTGCGCCTGAAAATGATAGGGAGCAAAGACTTGCAAGCATATGGGAGGATGTACTCAAAGTAACAGGCATAGGAGTTCAGGATAATTTCTTTGACCTTGGAGGACATTCCTTAAAGGCAACTGTTTTGGTGTCAAGGATACATAAGGAGTTTGGTGTTGAGGTACCGCTAAGTGAAGTGTTCAAACACCCTACGGTAAGGGAGCTTTCAGAGTATCTGTCAACCTTTGAACAAAAGGTTTTCACAGCTATCAGGCCGATAGCCGAAAAAAGAGAGTTCTATGAGGTATCGTCGGCTCAGAAGAGATTATATATTCTTGATATGCTTGATAAGAACAGTACAGGCTATAACATGTCAAGTGTGGTATCAATTGAAGGCAGTCTTGATATTGAACGCATGAAGCTGGCTTTAAACAGGCTTACTCAAAGGCATGAGGCTTTAAGAACCTCCTTCAGGCTTGTTGAGGGTGAACCAGTTCAGGTAATTGCCGAGGAAATCCTTTTTGAAATGGATTATGAAGATATTTCGGCAGAATTGAATGTTGATATTGACAGGAAAATAAGTGAGTTTATAAAACCTTTTGATCTTGGAAAAGCACCGCTTATGAGGGCAGCCTTGATAAAGGTGGAGGAAGACAGGCACCTTATGCTGTTTGATATGCATCATATAATATCGGATGGTGCCTCAAGCGATATAATCATTGATGAATTTACAAGCCTGTATATGGGAAAAGAGCCTGCAAGACTAAATATTCAGTACAAGGACTTTGCTGCATGGCAGAATGAGCTTTTCAAATCTGAAAGTATATTAAGGCAGCAGGAATACTGGAGGGAAGTGTTTAGAGGCGAAATACCCGTTCTTAACCTGCCTTTGGACTTCCAAAGACCTTCCATGCAGAGCTTTGAAGGAGGTACAACAAGTATCCTGACAAGTGAGGATACCTTAAACGGCCTTAACAACATTGCCAGAGGGCAGGGAGCGACACTTTACATGGTACTTCTTGCAGCATACAACCTGCTTTTGTCAAAATATACAGGACAGCAGGATATTGTAGTGGGCTCACCTGTTGCAGGCAGGAACCATGCAGAGCTTCAAAATGCAGTAGGTATGTTTGTAAATACCCTTGCGCTTCGGAATTACCCTGAAAAGGGAAAGACCTTTACAGAATTTTTGAGTGAAGTAAAAGCAAATACACTTAAAGCCTTTGAAAACCAGGACTACCAGTTTGAAGCACTGGTTGACGGGCTTAATATTAGACGTGATATGAGTAGAAACCCACTATTTGATACAATGTTTGCACTTCAGAATACTGAAAACATGGAGGTTGAAATTGAAGGGCTTACGATAAGGGACTACGAGTATGAAAACAAGGCCTCCATATTCGATATATCTGTTGATGCACAGGAGATAGAAGGCAGGCTCAACTTTGAGTTTGAGTACTGCACAAAGCTATTCAGGGAGGAAACAATCAGGAGGTTTGCAGAACATTTTGTGAATATTCTTGATGCGCTTGTGAAGAATCCTGAAATCAAGCCTGAAGAGATAGATATGTTATGTGAGGAAGAAATACGGGAAATACTGGACAAATCAAAAGGAAGACCGGCGGCTTACGAGCTTGACAAGACTCTGCCTGTTCTTTTTGAAGAAAATGTCCTGAAGAATCCCGGGAAAACAGCGGTAATATTTGAAGACACCAAAATAACCTATAAAGACCTGAACCGGAGAGCAAACCGGATAGCAAGGTATTTAAAGCTTCTCGGAATGGAAAGGGAAGACCTTGCAGGAGTAATACTTGAAAGAACTCCCCTTGTGGTGGAAAGTGTGCTTGGAATATGGAAGGCTCAGGGTGCTTACATACCTCTTGATGTGAACTACCCTAATGAAAGAAAGCTCACTATTCTTGAGGACTCCCGGGCAAAAGTGGTCCTGACGCTGTCCCGCTTTGTTGACGAGGAGTTCAGGGCATGCTTTAAGGGAAAGGTAGTTTGTCTTGATTTAATTGACGGGGAGCTTGAAAAACTGGATGAGGAAAATAATGAACTTTACACAGACAAGCACGGCCTTGCGTATGTACTGTTTACATCAGGCTCAACCGGAAAACCCAAAGGAGTAATGATAGAGCATGCAGGTATGCTGAATCATATATTCGCACAAAGAGATGAACTGAACCTAAATGAAAATATGGTATTTGCCCAGAATGCAAACCACTGCTTTGACATATCGGTATGGCAGTTCTTCGGGCCTCTGGCATTAGGGGGTACTACGGCAATATATTCAAATGAGCTTGTGCTTGAGGTAGGAAGGTTTACAAAAAGAGTTGCAAGGGACGGGGTTACACTTCTTGAGGTTGTGCCGTCATACCTTGCTGTAATGCTTGACTATATTGAAGAGAAGGGGATAAAGCTTAACACTCTTGAACACCTCATGATAACCGGCGAGGCTGCAAGACCGGCAGTATTGAGAAGATGGTTTGAGATCTGTCCCCAAATCAGGGTGGTAAATGCCTATGGGCCAGCTGAGGCTTCAGATGATATAACTCAGTATGTTATGGACAGAATGCCTGAGAACTCAAATACCATTTCCATAGGAAGACCGCTTAATAATATCAGGGTATACATAACCGATGACAGCCTTAACCTATGCCCGGTGGGAGTGGTTGGTGAGATTTGTGTTGCAGGCATAGCAGTGGGCAGGGGTTATATCAATAATCCTGAAAAAACCTTTGAAGTGTTTAGAAAAGACCCCTATCAAGAGGGTGATGAAAGGCTGTATATGACCGGGGACCTGGGGAGATGGCTTGCTGACGGAAATATAGAGTTTTTGGGCAGAAAAGACTATCAGGTAAAGGTCAGAGGCTACAGGATAGAGCTTGGAGAAATAGAGAGCAAGCTTTCGGAGTTCGGTGAGATCAGGGATTGTGCAGTAATAGATCTTGAAGATGAGAGTGCAAATAAGTACATATGCGCCTACTATACAGCTGATAGGCAGATTGAGGACAGTGAGCTCAAGGAGCATTTGCAAAAATATCTGCCTCAATACATGCTTCCGGCATACTTTGTGAAGCTTGACCAAATGCCTTACCTTCCAAGTGGCAAGATTGACAGAAAATCACTGCCGGAGCCTTGCGGAAGAAGTTTGGCAGTTTATGCCGCTCCTGAAAACGAGACGGAAGAAATACTGGTATCTATATGGCAGGAGGTATTAAATACAGGGAAGGTAAGTATAGATGACAATTTCTTTGATCTTGGGGGGCATTCGCTGAAAGCGGCTGTGATGACAGCTAAAATACATAGGGATCTTAATGTGGAAGTGCCTCTCGCAAGCATATTTGACTATCCGACTGTAAGGCAGCTTTCTTCACATATAAGCGCCTTGAACAAGAGTGCTTATGAAGCAATTCCTGTAATTTCAGAAAAGAGAGAATACTATCCGGTATCCTCGGCTCAAAAAAGACTGTATGTACTTCACCGGATGGATGAGAGCAGCACCGGCTACAACATGAGTGATGTGGTTGCAATAGAGGGAGAGATAGACTTAGAGAGAATCAGACAGGCTTTGGCAAAGCTTTGCGAACGCCATGAAGCCTTGCGTACCTCATTTCGTGTTGTAGAGGGTGAACCTGTCCAGATTTTAGAGGATGCCTGCAATATAAGTATGGAGTATGAGAAAATTCCTGAAGCAGATGAAAATGGAATTGAAGAAAGGATCAATAAGTTTATAAGGCCGTTTGATCTGGGCAAGGCACCATTAATGAGGACAACACTGCTAAAGCTTAATGAAAGAAAGCATATAATGCTTTTTGATATGCATCATATTATCTGCGATGGTGCTTCGATGGACATCTTTATTGATGAATTTACAAAACTGTACAAGGGTGAAGAGCTTATACCACTTACTGTACAATATAAGGATTTTGCTGTCTGGCAAAATGACTTCTTCAGGTCTGACAGAATCAAGCAGCAGGAAGAGTACTGGCTTTCGGTGTTCAAGGATGAGATACCTGTTTTGGATATGCCGACTGATTTTAGAAGACCTGCAATACAAAGCTTTGACGGTAGCTCGGTAAGCTTTGAAGCAGATGGAAGATTGCTTGAGAGTTTAAATAATTTGGCTTTGTCTACCGGCACAACTTTATATATGGTACTTATGGCGGCATATAATGTACTGTTGTCCAAATATTCACGGCAGGAAGACATTATAGTGGGCTCACCTGTGGCAGGAAGAAATCATGCAGAGCTGCAAAACGTGCTTGGCATGTTTGTAAACACTCTGGCTATAAGAAACAGGCCTCAAAAGGATAAGTCCTTTGCTGAATTTCTTGAAGAAGTGAAGTCAAACACACTTAAGGCGTTTGAAAATCAGGATTATCAGTTTGAAGAGCTTGTAGACAATTTGAAAATAAGAAGGGATATAAGCAGAAACCCTCTCTTTGACACCATGTTTGCAATGCAGAATACCGAGAATATTGACATAGAGATACAAAACCTAAACTTTAAAGCATATAACTTTGAGACAAAATCAACTATGTTTGATTTGTCTCTTGATGCCGAGGAAATTGACGGAAAACTTGTATTAAGCCTTGAATACAGTTCAAGACTGTTTAAAAAGGAAACCATGGAAAGGTTTATAATCCATTTCCTGAACATATTGAAGGCTGTTTCTGACAAACCGGATATAAGGCTTAAGGATATAGAGCTTATTGATTATAAGGATAAGGAATACATATTAAAGGAATTCAGCTGTTTAAAAAGTGGACCTGTTTCTTCAAACAATTGGACTGACTTTATTGATTTGTTTGAAAACCAGGTAAAGGCAGTTCCTGCGAAGACAGCTCTTAAATATGGGGATAGGGAATTAAGCTATGCGGAACTTAATTGCCGCGTTGACTCTCTAGCAGCGAGGCTTAAGGAATTCGGCGTTAGTGCAGAAAGAACTGTTGCAATTATGGTTGAAAAGTCTTTCGAAATGATTATCGGACTTTTCGGTATTCTGAAGTCTGACGGCGCATACCTGCCGATTGACCCGAACTACCCGAAGGACAGGATTAAATATATTTTAGAAGACAGTAAGGCAGAAATACTGCTCACTTTGAAGCAGTTTTCAGAAAGTGTTGAATTTAACGGGCAAATTATATGCCTTGATGATGACGGGATCTACAGCAAGGTTAATTCTCCTGTCCGTAACATAAGCAGGCCTTCCGACCTTGCTTACATCATCTATACCTCAGGCTCGACGGGAAAGCCAAAGGGGGTTATGGTGGAACGATGCAACATGAATGCATACATACACGCATTTTTAAGTGAATTCAAACTAAGAAGCGAGGATGTAGTCATTCAGCAGGCATCCTTCTGCTTTGATGCTTTTGTGGAGGAAGTGTACCCGATAATGTCCGTTGGGGGTACACTGGTCATACCTACCCGGGAGCAGGTACTTGACATAAGTATGCTGGCTGAAATAATTGAAAAGAATAATGTAAAACTCATAAGCTGTTCACCCCTCATGCTCAACGAATTAAACAGGATGCAGCCGTTAAGAAGCATTCACACCTTCATTAGCGGTGGGGATGTATTAAAGGAGGAGTATATAACCAACCTTAAGGAATACGCGTCGGTCTATAACACCTATGGGCCAACCGAAGGTACTGTTTGTGCCACCTATTACAAATATACCGGAGAACACGGTTCAAATGTACCTATTGGAAAGCCTGTCAAAAACTATAGGGTTTATGTTCTGGATGAAAACGGGAAGGTTTTACCCGCAGGAGTTCCGGGAGAGCTTTGTATAGCTGGATGTGGGGTTGCAAGGGGATACCTGGGAAAAGAAGAACTTACAGGTGAAAAATTTGTTGAAGACCCCTTTGTTAAAGGTGAAAGGATGTATAAGTCCGGAGACCTTGTAAAATGGCTTGACGACGGTAATATAGAGTTTCTTGGAAGAATAGACTCACAGGTAAAGGTCAGGGGCTACAGGATAGAGCTTGGAGAAATTGAAAAAAGGCTTGCAGAGTATGATAGTGTTAGTGAGGCAGTGGTGCTTGCAATAGACCCTGGTGATGGAGAGAAGTACTTGTGTGCATATTACGTTTCCGAAAATGAAATTACCGTTCAGGAGTTTAATGAGTTTTTATTGAAGGAACTTCCTGAATACATGGTTCCGGCTTATTTCATAAGGATTGACCGCATACCTGTTACCTCGAATGGAAAGATAGACGCCGGAAGTCTTCCAAAGCCGGAGGGGAAAATCAATACAGGGGCTATGTATGTTGCACCGCGCAATGAAGCAGAACGGAAGATTGCAGCCATATGGGCTGATTTACTTAAGCTTGATATTGTGGGTATTGATGATAATTTCTTCAATCTTGGAGGACACTCATTAAAGGCTACAGTTATGGTATCGAAAATACATCAGGATTTCGGTGTTCAAGTGCCTTTGAGTGAAGTATTTGTACACCCTACAATAAGGGGTTTGGGAGAGTATCTGTCAACAAAAGCTGAAAATACCTATATGGCTATTGAGCCTATTACTCATAAAAGGGACTACTACGAAGCATCCTCAGCGCAGAAACGTCAGTATATTCTTGATATGCTGGATGAGAACAATGTGGGCTACAATATTTCAAGTGTAATTTCCATTGAAGGGTCTCTTGATGTTGAAAGGCTTAAGGATGCCTTTAGGAAACTCGGGCAAAGGCATGAAGCACTGAGAACATCATTTGGAAATATTGATGGCAGAACTGTCCAGGTAATTTCGGAGAATATTGAATTTGAAATAGCCTATGAAGAGCTTATTGATGCAACAGATAAGGAAATTGAAATAAAAGCTGTGGATTTTATACAGCCGTTTGATTTAAGTACAGCACCTCTTATGAGGGTCGGACTTGTAAAGGTTAATGAAAACAAGCACATAATGCTGCTTGACATGCATCACATTATATCGGATGGGGAGTCTGTAAATATAATAATAGACGAATTTACGGCTCTTTATAACGGCATGGAGCTACCGGAATTGAGGATACAGTATAAGGATTTTGCAGCATGGCAGAATGAGCTCTTTATGTCCGAAAAAATGAAAGAACATGAGGAGTATTGGTTGGAGACCTTTAAAGGGGAGCTTCCGGTACTCAATCTGCCTCTTGATTTTCCGAGGCCTTCTGTTCAGAGCTTTGACGGTAATACAATCCATTTTGAGTGCAGTGAAGATTTGCTGTCAAAGCTTAAGAGTATTGCCCTAGAGCAAGGTGCAACACTGTATATGGTGCTTGTTGCTGCATACAACGTACTGCTCTCAAAATACTCGGGACAGGAGGATATAATAGTTGGAACTCCTGTTGCAGGCAGAAACCATGCCGAACTTCAAAATGTAATAGGTATGTTTGTAAACACCATCGCGTTGAGAAACTACCCGGTGCGCACAAAGACCTTCATTGAGTTTTTGGACGAGGTTAAAGCCAATACTTTAAAGGCCTTTGAAAACCAGGATTACCAGTTCGAGGAACTGATAGACAGGCTTGACCTTATAAGGGATATGAGCAGGAATCCTTTGTTTGATACAATGTTTGCACTCCAGAATACAGATAGTCTGGAAGTTTCCATCAGGAACCTTGTTTTTTCCGAGGTCGAATTTGAAAACAGGACGTCCAAATTTGATATTGCCATTGAAATCTCGGAGGAAAACAACAGGCTTTATTTTGATCTTGAATACTGCACAAGGCTTTTCAGAAAAGATACAATGCAGAGGTTTGCGGGACATTTTGTTAATTTACTGCAGCTACTTGCCAATAACCCCAAAATGAAGCTGTGTGATGCAGTTATACTCTCAGAAGATGAAAAAGATCAGCTGCTCTCTGAATTCAATGACTACAGGCTGGAATATCCTGAAGATAAGACAATTCAGCGAATCTTTGAAGAGCAGGTGCAGAAAACACCCCAAAATATTGCTATTGTCTATAAGGATACACAGCTTACCTATGAAGAATTAAACAAAAAAGCGAACTTGCTTGCGGCAGTGCTTATAGATATGGGAGTAGAAAAAGAAACAATAGTGGGCATCATGGTTAATCAGTCCGCAGAAATGCTGGTGGGTATCCTTGGCATTCTTAAGGCGGGAGGTGCATACCTTCCGATAGACCCATCCTACCCTGAGGAAAGGATAAACTTCATGCTTGATGACAGCGGTTCTGGAATACTTATTACCCAGTCCCATTTAAAGTATCCGGATAATTACAAGGGACAAGTTATCAAGCTTGATGAACAAAGACTTTATACCGGGCGGGTTGATAATCCTGACATAACAGGCATGTCCAGCGATCTTGCCTATGTTATATATACCTCAGGTTCCACCGGCAGGCCAAAAGGGGTAATGGTAGAACACAAATCACTTGTTAATCTGTGTTGGTGGCACAAGCATTACTACGGAGTGACAGAAAATGACAGGGCAACTAAGTACGC
>JAAZCB010000817.1 GCA_012513545.1 Clostridiaceae bacterium | reverse complement strand
CGAAGGATAAGTCGAATCACTGTTTGAGCGAAGCGAGTTTGATTCGACCCGTAGCGAGTTTACATTCTCTTAGCCTTGGAGCTTTAGTTCTTGGAATAATCTGGTGCACGATTAAAATGTACACCCCCTTTCATTTATTTAAGTTGTACTTTTTGAATTTATCTTATATAATTAAGGCAAATAAACATTGTAGGATAGTTACTGAGCTTGTCTTTTGAAAATCTATGCAATCAACATACTTAGATAATGACAAAAGAATATTGTTTATAGGGGTATAATATGATAAAAATCGGAGTTTTTGCAAATAAGGATAAGGATATAGATTTTGAGTATACAAAAATATTATTGGATAGCATAAAGAAAAACGGAGCCGAAGCGGTTATTGACGAGAGCATTTTTGAAAACGGGGCAGAGAACAGCCGGAGTGACATTTCTCCGGATATATCTGAAACGGATATATTGGTTTGTCTTGGAGGGGATGGTACTTTTCTTAAGGCAGCAAGAACGCTGTTTGGAAAGAATACTCCAATTCTGGGTATTAATCTGGGTAATCTTGGTTTTTTGGCAGAAGTAGACAAGAAGAATATAGATTCTGCTGTAAAACGTGTTGTCGAAGGAAACTTCAGGATTGAAAACAGAATGATGCTTGAGACAATGATCACAAGGGGAAATGATATAATTGCAAGTGATATTGTTTTAAATGACGTGGTAATTTCAAGGGGAGCGTTATCGCGTATACTACATCTTAAAACTTACATAAATAATGCTTTTATG
The DNA here is from genome assembly GCA_012513545.1 of Clostridiaceae bacterium. The sequence goes on along the minus strand of JAAZCB010000817.1, from coordinate 2,934 downwards.
GAGCTTTATCCTGGAGACGGGCTGATTATTTCAACTCCAACCGGATCTACTGCGTATTCGCTTTCAGCAGGGGGACCTCTGGTTGAACCGGACGTGGAGCTTATTATTGCAACGCCCATATGTCCACATCTGCTGTATTCGAGATCTTTTATAACAACAGGTGACAGGGTTGTTAAAGTTGATATCGTAGAGGATTACGAACATAGTGCAATGGTAACTGTTGACGGACAGAACGGTTATGAAATAAGAGGCGGAGACAGTATTGTAACTAAGAAATCCTCACATTCGTTAAAAATGGTAAGGATTGATTCAAGGAATTTTTTTGATGTGTTAAGAGGAAAAATCTATGATAGAGGAGAGAAAATAGGATAATATGAAGTATGCCAGGCATTCAAAAATACTTGAAATGATAGATAATGACATTATAGAGACGCAGGAAGAAATAGCAGACAGATTAAAAAAGATGGGAATGGATGTTACACAGGCAACTATTTCAAGAGATATTAAGGAATTGAAGCTTATTAAAGTGATGACTTCTGAGGGACGTTACAGGTATGCACCTCACTCGAGAACCGAAAATGTTGTTATAAACAGGCTTATAACCATATTTTCCGAGGCGTATGTATCGGGTGATTATGCAAATAATATTGTTGTAGTAAGGACTTTGGCAGGTATGGCACAAGCAGCAGCTTCAGCTATAGATTCCTTGAATCTTGGCGAGATTGTCGGATCAATTGCAGGTGATGATACTATTATGATTGTTTGCAGATCTGAAAGTATAGCAAAAGAGCTTGTAGACAAATTTAACAAGCTTGCAAAATCAAGTACCGTTGAAGGATGACATTACGAATAACCTGGTGCTTATTGCACTTCATCTGTTTAAAGCCCCGCATACAATAAATTCTGTTAAGGGGCAAAAGTAATGAGATGTTCAAAAACACTAAACTATGGAGTGGGGTATAATTGTGCTGCAACGCTTAGAAATACAAAATGTTGCTATCATTGACAGGGTTGGAATTGAATTTGGAGCAGGTCTTAATGTATTGACCGGTGAAACCGGTGCCGGAAAGTCGATCATTATTGACTCGATTAATGCAATACTAGGAGAGAGGCTTTCAAAGGACCTTATCAGAACAGGCAAGGAAAAGGCAGTTGTAGAGGCTGTCTTTGAAGTTGATAATGAAAGGTTTGCAGATTTATTTGAAATGTTGGGGATTGAACCTGAAGAAGACGGTACGCTGATTATTTCAAGGGAATTCACAACTGCAGGTAAAAATACGTGCCGTGTGAATGGCAAGATGGCCACAGTATCAACGTTAAAGCAATTTGGAGAAAGACTTATAGATATTCATGGACAGCATGATAACCAGTCTCTATTGAGAACTGAAAGCCATATAGATTTGCTGGATTTATTCGTTCATGACCAAATACAGGCTTTGCTCGAGGAATATACAAGCCATCTTTTGAAATACAAGGAATTAAAGACCAGACTGAAAATGCTCTCGGGTGACAAAAATGAGAGAGCCCGTAAAATAGATCTTTTAAATTACCAGATTGATGAAATAAAAAAAGCAAAGCTTAAGGAAAAAGAGGAAATTGCTCTTGAAAAGCAAAGGGATATTCTCATAAATTCCGAAAAGATAATGGCTGCATTGTCTAAAGCATATGAGTTATTGGGGCAAAGCAGCAAAGTTGAACGTTCTGCTTCTGACAGTATTAATGAAGTATTGTCTGAGCTTAACGGCATATCTGACCTCGATGAAAACTACAACACTTTAACAAAAAGACTTGAAGCTTTGTCCTACGAGCTTGATGATATTGTAACTGAAACGAGGCGCTTGAGAGATGAAGTTGAATATAATCCCGATCTTTTAGAACAGATTGAAGAAAGATTGGATCTCATATACAGGTTAAAAAAGAAATACGGAGACTCGGTTAAAGACATACTTGAGTACATGAAAAAGGCGAGTGAAGAGCTTAATGAAATTGTCAACAACGAAGAAATAGTCAATGGATTATTATCTCAAATAGAGAAGGAGAATGATTTACTGTGCAAAGCTGCCGCTGGATTAAGCGAACAAAGAGCTAGGGCGGCAAAGATTTTAGAGGACAAAATAGGTGAAGAACTCAATGATCTTGAGATGAAAAACGCAAGATTTAAAGTTAATATAGACTTTGATGCTTCTTACAACAATAATAATGAAATCAGGTATAATCATAATGGTTTGGACAAGGTTGAATTTTTAATATCCTCAAACCCGGGGGAGCCTTTAAAACCTTTATCTAAAATAGCATCCGGCGGAGAAATGTCAAGGATAATGCTTGCAATAAAGACTATCCTTGCGAATGTTGATAAAATGCCTACTTTGATATTTGATGAAATAGATATAGGGATAAGCGGTAAAGCTTCTCAAAAGGTTGGTGAAAAGCTTTCGTTCATATCAAAGAACCATCAGGTTATATCGGTAACACATTTGGCTCAGATAGCCTGTATGGGAGATAGTAATTATTATATAGAGAAAATATCAAAAGATAACAACACAAATGCAGTTGTGAGTAAGCTTGATAAAAACGAGTTGAAAAATGAAATTGCCAGAATTATTGGAGGAGCAAACATATCTGAAATTACATTAAAACATGCTGAAGAGATGCTTTTAAATGCCGTTAGATTCAAGAAGTCAGATGATAAAGTAAGAAAATAATAATATATTGGCTCATACTTAAATAAAAGAAACAGTCGATTATTTACGATCAGACTGTTTTTTTTTATTTAAGTATTCAATGAAGTTTTTGGTTGAATAATTAAGTTTGTAATAGGTTAACTTAAGATTAGCAAAATTGCGCTTAAAGAAAGCTTTGAGGAATTATGGCATCAGGAGAGTGATTTTTTTTGGCGAAATATTCGAGACCGACAGGAAAGAAACTGTTTGTTTT
>JAAZCB010000816.1 GCA_012513545.1 Clostridiaceae bacterium | reverse complement strand
TTATTGCACAAAGAACTGCAGTTACTGTGGGATTAACTCGCACAATGGTTCGGCGGTAAGATACAGAATGTCTGAGGAAGAGATATTAAGGGTTGTAGACAGCCTTCATGTGGAAGGTATTAAGACTGTTATTCTTCAATCGGGGGAGGACCCCTTATGGTCTACCCAAAGGATAATTAAGCTTATACGGCTTATTAAAGAAAGAACCGGAATGAGGATAACCTTAAGTGTTGGTGAAAGAACCAGAGAAGAGTATGAAGAGCTAAAGGAAAATGGTGCTGATAATTTTCTTCTCAAGATAGAAACCACCAACAGGAAGATATTTAATGAAGTCCATCCCGACGACGATTACGACAGGAGGATTCAATGCTCCAAATGGCTCAAGGAGCTTGGGTATATTAACGGTTCCGGAAACATAATCGGGCTGCCGGGGCAGGAGATAGAAGATATTGCTGACGATATTGTCTTCTTTAAGGAAATGGGAATAAACATGATAGGGATTGGGCCGTTTATTCCTGCTAAAGGTACACCTTTAGAGCACTTGCCTCATGGAAATATTGAGCTTACGGTAAGGTCAGTGGCGGTTACCAGAATTGTATGCAAAAAGGTGTATATTCCATCGACCACTGCACTGGCTTCTCTTGACAAGGAGGCACAGGTATGGGCTTTAAATGCTGGTGCAAATACTATTATGCTTATTAACACACCTGAAATTTACAGGGGCAGCTACAGGATTTATGATAATAAGAACATGGTGGATATGGAATCTGCAATTTATGCTGTTGAGAAGACCGGAAGAAAGCTGCCGGGCTATTTAAGGAAGTATAACTTGATTTGACGGGGTTGGTTTTAAGATGAGAAAAGAAAAGGATATGCTGGGTGAAATGACGGTGCCCGAGGATGCATATTACGGAATTCATACATTGAGGGCTATGGAAAACTTCAATATAACAGGAAGAGTTATTCACCAAGAACTTATAAAGGCACTGGTTGTTATAAAGAAAGCTGCTGCTGTTACCAATGCCGAAGCAGGTCTTATGGATAAGGCCAGATCCGAGGCCATAGCAGAAGCCTGTGAGGAAATACTCAAAGGCAGGTTTATGGATCAGTTTGTTGTTGATCCTCTTCAAGGAGGGGCTGGAACATCGGCTAATATGAATGTGAATGAGGTTGTTGCAAACAGGGCGATAGAGCTCATGGGAGGAAAAAAAGGCGATTATTCCATTGTTGACCCCTTAGACCATGTGAACCTGTCCCAATCTACCAACGATGTATTTCCTACGGCTGTGCGTATTGCTGCAATTAAAATGCTAAAGCCGGTAAGCGAAATGTTTGCCAGTCTGCAGACTGCTTTGCAGGAGAAGGAAGAAGAGTTTTCAACCGTCCTGAAGGTTGGAAGAACCCAACTCCAGGATGCCGTACCTGTAATGTTAGGTCAGGAATTCGGTGCATGGGCACAGGCAATATCCCGCGACAGGTGGCGGATTTACAAGGTAGAGGAAAGACTGAGACAGGTAAATATAGGGGGGACAGCTGTAGGAACCGGAATTAATGCGGACAGAAAGTATATATTTCTAATGATTGAAAAACTCAGGTCTTTGACAGGCATAGGGCTTGCCCGGGCGGAGTATATGATGGATCCGACCCAGAACAATGATGTGTTTGTTGAGGTGTCGGGACTTTTAAAAACTTCCTGCGTCAACCTTTCAAAGATTGCCAATGATTTAAGGCTAATGGCATCTGGACCGAGAGCAGGATTTGGTGAAATAAGGCTGCCGCCTGTCCAGGCAGGGTCGTCCATAATGCCTGGAAAAGTTAATCCGGTAATTCCTGAGGCAATAAACCAGATAGCCTTTCAGGCAATGGGAAATGATTTGACCATCACCATGGCGGCACAGGCGGGACAGCTGGAACTGAACGCCTTTTTGCCGGTAATTGCGCATAATCTGTTTGAAACCCTGGATCTTTTGAGAAATGGAATTGGTATATTTATAAATAAATGCATAAACGGTATAGCGGCAAATAGACAAAAGTGCGCAAAAATGGTGGAAGAGAGCTTAATTGAGGTTCCTGCCCTTATTAATCATATCGGATATGGCAAAGCCTCAAGCCTTGCTGGAGAGTGTGTGGAGGAGAATAAAAACATAAGGGATGTTCTTATGGAAAAGGAAATTATGGATAGTGAAACCATTGATAGAATATTAAATCCGTTGGAATTGACAAAGCCCGGGATACCGGGAAAAGGAAAGAGGTAGGTGGTTTGGGTGAATAGTACACCGGTTTCGGAGAGAATGCATATTGCAATATTCGGCAGGAGAAATGCAGGAAAATCAAGCCTGATAAATGCCCTCACAGGCCAGGAACTGGCAGTTGTTTCGGATGTGCCGGGAACAACAACAGACCCTGTTTACAAGACTATGGAGCTTTTACCGGTAGGTCCTGTGGTCATAATTGATACTGCCGGAATGGATGACGAGGGAGAACTGGGAAGCCTAAGGGTTGAAAAAACAAACGATGTCCTGAGAAAAACCAATTTTGCAATAGTCGTAGTAAGTGCATTGGAGGGAATCACTGATTTTGAGCTGGATTTTATCAGGAAGGTAAAAGAGAAGGGAATACCTGTTGTGTGCGCCGTGAATAAGCTCGACTTAAAATCGCTGGACCAAGGAGATATGGAAGAAATAAGAAGCAGGGTCGGAATTCCGGTAATAGGGGTTAGTTCTCTTTTAAAAACAGGTATTGAAGAGCTTAAAAAAGCGATATCGGATAATGCGGTTTATGAAGACAGGGATCTTAGTATATGCGGTGACCTTATAAGTCCGGGCGATTTTGTGGTGCTTGTTACGCCTATAGATAAGGCTGCTCCCAAAGGCAGGTTGATACTGCCCCAGCAGCAGACCATCAGGGATATAATTGAAAAGGACGCTATGGCTGTCATTACAAAAGAGTATGAGCTTAAGGAAACAATTGAGAACCTTGGCAAAAGACCGTCCCTGGTAATAACCGACTCACAGGCTTTTTTAAAGGTCTCTGCAGATGTACCTGAGGATATACCTCTTACATCCTTCTCAATACTTTTTGCAAGGTATAAAGGCGAGCTGATGGAAATGGTCAGAGGCCTTAAGCGGATAGAAAGCTTAAAGAGCGGCAGCAGGGTATTGGTAGTGGAAGGTTGTACCCACCACAGGCAGGCTGATGACATAGGGAAGGTGAAAATACCCAGGTGGGTAAGGCAGCTTAGTGGCGGAGAAATTGAGTTTGAATGGGCTTCGGGGAATTTCTTTCCCAAGGATATAAAGAAGTATGATTTGATAATCCACTGCGGAGGATGCATGTTAAACAATAAGGAAATGCAGTACAGGATAAACTTCTCTAAAGAGAACAATGTAGCGATTACAAATTACGGCATGCTGATAGCATATGTGCAGGGCATACTTAAAAGGGCTCTGGCTCCGTTCCCGGCAACCTTGATGCTGCTTGAGGAATAAGTAAGGGGGCCGGAATGTAATTTTTAGAGTGAAGGAAAATATGTAAGAAACATTGCGAAGCAAGTTGCAGAGCCTGTTAATACGACGAGGAAAGGGAGAGCTTTGTTTGAGCGAAGCGAGTTTAGCTCGACCCCGAGGAGTATTTACAGACTCTAAACTGAGAAGCTTAAGTTTCTGGAATATTTTTCTTCACTCTATAATATACACACGTCTGTTCTGATTAAACCTATTTTTCTCGCAGTCGGATTATGATAAAATTGATTATGTAATTTTATTATAATGCTGCGGGAGAGGTTTAATGAACATTCTCATTGTTGACGACGAAAAGCTCCTCGTTAAAGGGCTTAAATCCAGTTTGACAAAAGAAGGCTTTAATGTGTTTACAGCATATAACGGCAAAGAAGGTCTTGACATTGTCAATAAGGAAAGGATTGACCTTATTCTGCTGGATATTATGCTGCCTGTTGTGGATGGTATAACTTTTTTGAAAAAGATCAGGCAGAACATGAACACACCTGTAATAATGCTTACCGCAAAAGACGATTATGCCGATATGGTATTAGGCCTTGAGCTCGGTGCTGATGATTATGTAACAAAGCCTTTCAATACCCGTGTACTGATAGCCAGAATCAACTCGCTTCTAAGAAGGGCATCAATGCCTGAAAAGGACGATGGAATAATTGAAATTGATGACCTTAAAATAGACATACCCGGCAGAGAGTTATATAAAGACAATAAGGAAATATATCTGACGACCAAGGAGTTTGATATATTGAAAATCCTGGCTGTTAACAGAGGAATTGTCATGTCGAGAGAAAAAATATTCAGCCTTGTATGGAATGAGCTTGAATGCGATACACGCACAGTTGACGTTCATATCAGCAAGCTCAGGGAAAAAATAGAGGATGACCCGTCAAACCCTGCAATAATAAGAACGAAATGGGGAGTCGGTTATTTCATGAGGAAGGAAAGAATAGAATGATTAAGAAATTAAGTCTTAATCTGGCCTTGACTTATGCAACAATCTTTATAATTGCAGTGGTCTTAATTGACATCTTTCTTATCTTTTCATACAGAAGAATTCAGCTTGAAAAAACAGAACTGTTCTACAAAAATGTTGCTGAATTTTTATCTTCGAGGGTGGAAATGAATATAAAGGTCTCAAACCTTATCCAAAACCCTGGAAGCATGGGAGGCAGGATTCTCTACCTCGATAGCGAGGGTATGGTTCTGGCAGACAGCATAAATGAGTTTGAAGGAAGAATAATAACCAACAGGGAAATCAGAAACGTTCTTAACAATAAAACCGATTCAATTGGGTACTATGTGTATAAGGACAGAGAAATGGCCATGTTTGTGTGCCCCGTCCTGT
>JAAZCB010000076.1 GCA_012513545.1 Clostridiaceae bacterium | reverse complement strand
AGTGGTAAATAATACATATTGTAGCGATAGCTGCATAAAAAATAAGGGGCTGTAATTTCCGGATAAGCATACAGAGGCTCATGTTTATATGGGGAATAATGGTATAACAGGCTGTACAATGGTAAAGGATTTGACAAAATAGACCTATTAACTTAAAATGACCATAAGTCCCTTTAATATTTTTACAGGAGGAAAGTGATTTGTTACCACTTGCAAAAAATATTAGGAGGTATTTCTCAGTTAAGATAATTGTTTTTGTACTAATTGCAATTGCATTATCAGTTTTAACCGGAGCAAGCTTTTTTACTTATTACTATAAGGAAGTAGTTATTGACTGTGACGGAAGCCAATTTTCCGTTAAAACACTGAAATCTACCGTAAGAGAAGTATTGGAACAAAGGAAAATTAAGGTAAGCGAATTTGATTATGTCAGCTTACCGCTAGATTCAAAGCTAACTAAAGGAGAAACTACGACAGTATACATAAAATTTGCTGTACCGATTAAAGTAGAAGTTGATGGTAAGGAATTTGAGATTAAAACCAGCAAGAAGACAGTTGGAGAAGCTTTGAAAGATGAACCGGTAAGACTTGACTCTGATGACAGGATTGAAGGTGCATACCTTGGAGACAGGGTGGCCCAAGGTCTGAGTGTTAAAGTTTTCAGAGTCAGGCAGGAAATGGTAAGCCAGAATGAAGTAGTAAGCTGTGATGTGGTCAGAAGAGCGAATGATCACATGGACAGGGGAAAGGAGAAGGTTGTCAGCGAAGGAAGGGATGGCGTCAAAGAAAAGGTTTTCAATGTAATTTATGAAAATGGCGTTGAAGTACAAAGAATTCTTGTTAGTGAGAGTATTGTTTCCGAGCCTCAAAGAAAGGTTGTTGAGTACGGGACAATTGGAAGCTATGTTACGTCAAGAGGTGCGTCTCTTAAGTATAAAAAGGTAATTGATATGAAAGCGACTGCCTATACTGCATCCTTCAAAGATACCGGAAAAAGCCCCGGTCACCCCGAGTTTGGTATAACATATACCGGGATTAAGGCCAAAAGAGGGATTGTAGCAGTAGATCCGAAGGTTATTCCATTAGGCACCAGGCTTTACGTTGAAGGCGTAGGTGATGTACCTGATTATGGTTATGCGCTTGCGGCTGATATTGGGAGTGCCATAAAGGGCAATAAAATTGACCTCTACATGGATGGCCAGGATGTTGTTGACAGATGGGGTGTAAAAAAAGTAAAGGTATACATTCTTTACGAATAATGTGTATTCTCGAAGTACCTTGGCGATGGTAAAACGCGAAGACCCTATGATTTAAAGGATCAGGGGGTTGGTGAAGGTATTTTTGGAATCACGATATAAGCTTATTTATTATGTTTTTATGAAGGGACTAAATTTAAGCCGGAATTAGCTGTTCCGGCTTATTTTTAATTTGGTCCGCAAGCTGTACATATCACGAAAATGGTTTTACCTTTACTAAAACATAATCATTATTTTCTGGAGTTGATAAAATGGGACAAAATACAAAGGAATTGATTAAAAAGTTTAATATAAGACTTACGAAGTCCTTAGGACAGAATTTTCTTATAGATGATAACATTGTTAATCGGATAGTTGATACT
>JAAZCB010000815.1 GCA_012513545.1 Clostridiaceae bacterium | reverse complement strand
GTTAATATAAAATTAATCGTAATTGTTACCGGTTATTGTATAGAAAATTCAAATTAGAATAAAACTGATTACTTCATTAAGCGAAATAAAGCTATTAGAGGCAATTATAATCTAATAAAGTAGCTGCAGATACTTATATTTAGCAAAAGTGCCTTTAATATAAATAATATCACAGAAAATCAATTTCTGGATAAAAACAATGTGAGGATATTTACAACTAAAAATACACTAAAAAAATAAACGAGAGGATTGATAAAAAAATGAGAAAGATAAGTAAATTTATTAGCATTATAATTATTATTTGCATCGTTTCTCAATGTAATATTTTACAAATGAGTGCATTTGCGACGTCACTAAAGCCAGTTGTATATACATATCCGGTAAGAGATGAAAATATCAAATCAACAGAAGCAATTATAGAAGGGTATATATCACTAAATAATGGATATGATGTATATGAATGTGGTTTTTACTATGGTACTTCAACAAGTAATATGACAAAAGTTACAACTAGTGGAACTCGAAGAATTAGTGCAACAATTCGAGGATTAACCCCAAATACTACATATTCCTTTATTGCATATGCTAAATCATCACAGGGAGAAGGTCGTGGGGGACCTGTCAGCTTCACAACTAAATCAAATGGAATCACTCCTACGCCTACTCCTAAACAAACGCCTACGCCTAAACAAACTCCTACGTCTACTCCTAAACCCACGCCTACACCCACCCTATTTAATACAGAGTTTGATCCAGCAATAAATGGTTTTTATTCATCAAATACTTTTGATTATTTGTTTCCGGGATATGGAAACCCAAGCGGTAATTCAAGGTATGAAGGAGTTTGTTTTGGGATGGCAGCTTTCGCAGCTTTATATCATTCGGGTCAATTGCCTAAAAAAGGAGAAGCAATTACCGATCAGGATATATCTGAAGCTTCTGCATTCAGTTATGATATCTCAGGTATTGAACCTTTTGAAGAATCAAATACTTTTGAGGAATCAAATACCGAAGGCCTGTATTCCATAACCCAAAAATACCCCTACAATATAGGGAGATTGAATGAGAAAGAATTAGGTCATTTTTTTGAACCCGCAACTGTTAAAAGTAACAGTCCAGATGTAGAAAGAATAGGACAGGCGGTTGGTTGGTTTAATTACTATCAGCTGAAGATGTATAAAGATATTGATAAAGTTAAATTTAAGTATTATATTTTAAATACAGATCAGTCAAGTTGTGATAAGTATTTAGAAACGATTAGTGATCTAAATAATATATTTAAAACTGGCAATACTTTTGTATTTTCATGGCGCGATAAGTATGAGCGAAGTATTGATAAGTTATATCATACTGTTGTGCCAATAAAAATTACAAAAGTTACACAAAATGAATATTCACTTAATGTATATGATCCTAATGGCTTTATAGATAAACTCCAAGTAATAGTAGATAGAAATGACAATATCACACAGGTTTGTGTACCTAAGTTTAATTTAATTAATCTAGATGAAGTTAGCTTTTACTTTACTGATTTAACAGCCTTTATTAAGCAATATATGAAAGAATCTACAGTAAAACCTACGACAACACCTACAGCAAAACCTTCGGAAACACCACAACCTACAGTAGTACCAACAGTAAGACCAACAGTAAGACCAACAGCAACACCATTCACAGGAACATTTACAGTAACACCTACAGAAAGGCCTACAGTAAAACCTACGGCAACACCTATAGTAAAACCTACGGCAACACC
>JAAZCB010000814.1 GCA_012513545.1 Clostridiaceae bacterium | reverse complement strand
TCAACCATATAACGAACTACCGTTGGCGGTGTAAAGAATTCTCCCCCACCCTGGCCTTCTGCTAAAGCAAACTCACCCAGGAAGTATTCATAAATTTCACCAAATATATCAATGTTTATATTGTCCGGAATGTCCTTGAAGTTCTTAAGAAGCTTCTTAAGTAAAGATTTGTCTTCAGATGAATTAATGGTATAATACTCTTCCTTCGGCAGGACATTCTCCAAATCGGGCGAATATTTTTCAATTTCAATCATTGCTTCTTTTATTTTGAGGGCCAGGTTTTCTTCTTCTGGCAGATTTAATAGCCGTTCATAACGTGCGTTATCCGGCAGATAAAAACCGCATTTGATAGTTGCTATCTCATGTATTTGCTTCTCTGCCCTGGTTCCTTTTGATTTATTGTATTCTTCAAGAATCTCAACTTCATATTTTGAATACTTACTATCGGCAAAACGCAAGAAAATAAGCCCCAATATTGGCGCTGAATACTGGTTTGATTTTAAACCGGAACCAGAACGCAGTTGGTCAGCCGTATGCCATAGCCTTGCTTTTAAATCTTTTAACTCATCGTTTGTCATATATAAGCTCCTTATGGTATTTTTGATTTCACAATGACTCCCTTTTTCCCTATCTATAATCTATAATGTAATTCTTCGGTAGTAAATAAAATACCTGCAATTTACAAAAAGACCAATCGATAGAATTAATAGCTCCCTATCTCGATATTGAATCAGTTTATTTGTCAGACACTCTCATCTTCTGAAGAACTCCTCATAAATCAACGATTCAATGTAACTTTCAACCATATATTATAAAAAAAGGGGGGGATGCAATTAGGCATCAAACCCGGCCAATTTTGTCCTTAAACTCCCCAGGAATAATGCAACGTAAATTGATAAGGATGTTCTTGAAGAATAGGAAAAGCATGGCAGGATATTTGGCATAATTTGTTGAATATTCTATCTTGTGTTGGCGGTGATGATTTATATACTTCTAGTTATTCACTTTACGTTTAGCATTTTCGATTTCTGAAAGGGGTGGAGAATTGAGATACAAACAAAGTTTTTGGAGTATCTTATTTGATCTTGTCATGACCATTATAACCGGTGGTTTTTGGCTGGTTTGGGTCTTAATAAGATATTTGAGGACCCACTGATGATGTATCTTAAATACGACCATTACGACGAGATCTGTGAATAACTTAATGTGACCCTAATAATTATTCGTTGAACATACTAATCGAAGAAACTTTTGCTAATATTTTAAGGCAGGAAGGTTCTTGAAAGCAGAATTCATAGATAAAGCATGGCTCTCGCCCTGCTTTATAACTTAAAAATACTTTCGATTACTTTTTCCCTCCGTTCTTCCTCCCCCGCTTTTCAAAATCCTCATCGATCTTGGCTTTCCAGTCAAGGGCCATGGACTATTCATCCGATCTTTTATGACAATATAAAGGACAAACGCATATGTAAAAATGTTTGTCGTCGTGGAAGTAAAGATGAGAAAAATGCGAACCAATCTCTACTTAAGATTCTGCTTATTTTGCTTTTGCGAACTTAATATTTGTTTAACTAAAAGTCCTGTAGTAATTGCTATAATGTCAATAACTGTTCGTAATAATACTAAAATTAAGTGTTTCATCATCTAGGAATCCTATGTCAGCAAAAATATATAATTCCTTTGAATTTCTGGTCTCACAAATTAGTTCTTTTTACTTCTGGATAAGTTAGGCTGGAGTAAATGTCTTTTTTGCCGTTTTACCTATAGCCTGTGTGGCAACTCCATCTAAAATCGCTCCAATTACCCCCCCCACAATTGGCACACATTTCCCAAGGTTGATTACCCCTTTTTCACCAAATTTAGTTACTAATCTGAATCCGACTTTTTGATTGATTTTTTTCAAAGTTTCAGCGGAAACCTTATTCTTTATAAAGTTTTTTGCTGCCTTCGTTCCTACCTGAATGCCTACATCCTTAATGGCTTCAACACCGGAATTACCAACCAAACATACATAGACAAGTGTTCTGACCCGATCGTCGCGGATATCATAACCACCCATGTATGCTATCGCTGCAATCATCCTTATCTGAACATATATAACGCTCGCTAAATTTACAGGTATTGCGACAGGTAGAGTTATAAACCCACCTAGTCCAGTAATGAAACCTGAAGTAGCACATTTTGCATCTTGCCAGTGAATTAATTTATCGACACATTTTTCATAAGGCAAGCCTTCTTTTAGAAAATCCTTAGCTAAATCTTCAGCTGTCCCCAAACCTGGAATACCATTTAATGCAGAATCATAAGCCCAATTTAAGATTTTTGTCATTGAACCTTCATCAATAGTAATATTTTCTCTATTTAAGTCTTGTATAGATTCCAATCAATCCACCCCACTTTTTATTAATTGTTGTTTTTACAAACCAAAGTCTGATCCGCTGTGTTTGGCAGGATTTCCTCTGTCGTTAATATTAAAATTGATTATTTGACTTCTCTTGCTAATCTTATTTGTTTCTCTATTTCTCCCTATATACCCTGCCTAATTTGGCAATCATGGGCGAAATATGAAAAAGCACCTAAAAATCAAGCTATTAACGAACAGGAGTTGCTTTT
>JAAZCB010000813.1 GCA_012513545.1 Clostridiaceae bacterium | reverse complement strand
TCATTTCTGTAAAAGCTTTTAATGAAAAGGCTGCACGGATTTCCAGCTTGCTTTATTGTATATATATTCAATCGGTTATTTTTAATTCTTTGCTTACTAATCAGGTAATATCTCTATTTTTTATATATCTTGGTTTGACTGTGATTTTCTATAAGCCCAACACAGCAGGTTATTTTTTATCCGGTATTTTGATAGCAGTTGGACACATCATGAGGCCTGAAGGAAGTTTTGTTATATATCTGGTTGCATTTGTTGTCCTGGCATATGACGTATTTTATCTTATAAAGGATAATAACAGTTCTCTTAGGGCTATGAGAACACGTAGTCTGATTTACACGCTTTCAAATATTACTGTACTTATATTATGCTTTAATATTTTTATTCAATTATTCGGATACTCTTTAAGAGCTTTTGAAATAACCAATTATGAATATAAAAACCGAAATACATACTGGAAATTTGTATTAGGATTAAATCCATCAACAAATGGCGGTTATTCAAATGAAGATGCCAAATTACTTGATAATTACCCTATAGGAGACTTGCTTTACGAAAAGGAGCTGGAGTTGATTAATGAAAGACTTAAGGATAAAAAGCAATTAGCTAAGTTAATGCATCGGAAGTTTCTATTAATGTGGTCTGATAATGACTCTTCCATTCAATATATATATCCAGGTACCAAACTTAGTAATAAGAAACTGAATTACATAGTACGTTTGGAAAAGGTGCAATATAGTATAGTAATATTGCTATCGTTTTTAACCATATTATTTGCTATAAAAGATAAAAATAAGTATAACTTGATTATTTATATACTGATTATACTTATATCTGCTAACTGGCTTATTTATCTTTTTATAGAAATTCAAACAAGATACAGGTTCTTTATAATGCCTGCATTTTTTATCTTATCCGGATTCAGTTTTTATAGAATTGTTCTTTTCATTAAACAAAAATTTGTCATCTTACGTTAATTTCCCACTCACAGTAATTCTCCCATCTGGTACCTTTTTCTATTTTTTCAGTCTTACCATATTTAGAAAAATACAGCTTATTTCCATATTGATCAAAATCCCAATAAAAGGTTTTTAATTCATTGTTGAAATTATTAACCATTTTACCGTCTTTAATAAATGTAACAAATCTATAATTTGGCCTGGCATCACCCCATATTTCTACAGTTGTTGATGCCTCTTTCCCTAGAAAGTTCTCGAAGCCGTCTTTAGTAAGAGTTTCTCCTTCCGGAGGTGTGCTATAAATGTTTCCTGATTCCTTAAACAAAACATATCTGCCATATTTCTTAGAGGTTGGTAACATACATACATATGAAGTTCCTATAAAAATTTGAGTTGTAAATTGAAAATCTGTCTTAAGAGTTATTTTAGATGGTGAAACCATATACGTTCGTCTCACCTCAGCATACTTTGCCGCATCAGTCTCATCAAAATACAAACTGGTTTCTTCTTCAATTTTAAGCTCTTTTAATTTGAGTTTTTTACCTTTTTTAAATTCGATTTGAGAATTGTCAATTGCATTAACCAATTTAAACGTTCTTAACTTTTCTAGTCCATGATTCCCACCGGAAAAGGCAAAATTCTTCTTATCCATGTTATTTTTTACCCGGAGTACATATTCCCAATCAGTCCCACCACCTGCCATAAGCTCTAAAGAACTTGAAGGTATAGATCCATCAATTGAAGCATACCAGCCCTCGATATTCCATGTGCCCCATTCCTTTTTTCTGAACTTCGTAACTAATAGGTTTTTATCACAAAGTAAGCTGTACATATGAATTTCAGTTTCATTTGGACAAATCAGCAATATCTCATGTTCTTTAACTGAAGTCATATTAGCTGGAAAAAATCTTTTTGCCCCATTAAGTACATTTATAACTGTTGAATTTACAGACTTTCCAAATTCAGTATTTCTTACCGGTGATTTAATCAAGATAAAACCAGTAATTAAAAAAAGGATTAATAAGGCTGCTATAATTTCAACTTTTTTTGTTTTATGTTTTGTACGCATAATAACTTACCTCAATAATTTACTTATACACTTTTATTGCTTAGGTCAAATCATGTTTACTATGAAAAATGTAATAGACATTTTATATTGATTTTAGATATTACAAGTATATACATTTAGTATTTATATATTATATCATAATTGATAAAGGCTGCTGCATCGCTGCAACAGCCTTACAATTTTGTTCTGTTAGCATCATTTCTCATGTCTGATGCCAAAGTCAGGCTATATGTAAAGTATATCAGGGTTTGGAGAAGCTGCAAAAATTGTTGTCAGGTTTATTTTTACTTCATTACCGCCTTTTTTATGTTATCAGTTCCTGGTTCTTTATCTTCATGCTCATCAAAGCGTTTTAAGAGGGCTTCCATTTCGTTTCTCTTAAGCACTTCGATGCACTCAAAATCAACCTCCAGTTTCCTTAAAATATCCAGAGTATCGTCTTTAGATCCCATATCAAGTATCGTGAGCCTGCCTTCAGGCATGAGCTTCCTTAAAAAATCCCTGGACAAAGCATTTCTTAATACTCCTTCAATAACCTCACCCTGATTCTTAACAATAAGTACCAGTCTGGCCATAGAGTTGTCATAGTTTATTTTATTCCTGATTGATAAAACCATATCATATACCAATGAAATTAAGCCATACGAGGCAAGTATACATAATAGTATTTCAAATATACTTCTAAGCATAATAAACACCTCCGTTAACAGTTTATGTTATAAAACAGTAATCTGTTACAAGGCTTACGAATACCCTTTATATTATTCAAAAAGTAAACTCTTTATTATGCGTATTATAAAAAAACTATGTCATGTAAACAATAATAAATGTAACATATATTTGCCATTTTGACTTATTTGTGTTACTATTCTCTTAGGAGGTGGCTCGATGGGTAAAAACCTACGGATAAAAT
>JAAZCB010000812.1 GCA_012513545.1 Clostridiaceae bacterium | reverse complement strand
TGATACTACACCTCAAATATCAAATGCTTATCTTTTTTATGTGGATGTAAAATTAAATTCACAGGATATTGTAAATAATAAATCAAATATTACGATTACACATCGAATGAAAGCTATCCGGGCGAATTATTCAAACTATTCACAAACTTACTCAACTGTTCAGATCGGCAGTGACGTTAAGGCTACAAAGTATCAATCGAACGCTTCAAAAAATGTAACTTATACTCTGGCTTCATGGACCGGAGATGTTGAACATAATGAAAATGGTGAACTTAGTTTGACTGTAAATGGTGTTTGGCATGGCTATGATGACGGTAATTCATATTCCGCAGTTAGCAATACACTATCAAGTTTAATAGAAATGCCGGCGATATTAAGAATATCGAAATTATCAGTGGAACCTGCAACGCTGACCGGAGGAAATGCAACTATTTCAATAACGAAATATATAGCCGACTATACTACAACAGTTAAATATAAAGTTGAAAGCATTGAATATATTCTGGCAGAAAAGTCTGCCGAAACAACATTCTATTTGGCGTATGATACGATAAAAAATCTGATAGGAGCATTTACTACTGCTGTTGTTGAAATTACAGCTGTAACGTTTAATGGAAATAATCCGGTAGGGAGTGAGACTAAATCTATAATTGTTCAAACAGGACGAATGCCGATAAGTCTTTATGACGACAGGCAGGGCAATGTTGGTGTAACATTTGGCGAAGAAGCAACTGAGCCTGATGTTCATTTTAAACTACTAACTTATTTTTATGAAAATGCTGTTTTTGATACTGAAAAAGGTGTTTATATAAAAGATAGTAATAATACCGCCAAAGAAGTTCTTAAGCTTAATAATGATGATTTGGTAATTGGCGAAGATGTTCGTGCGAGCAATAAAAATACTTATGTAAAAGGATATGATGTCAAATTAGAGAATAAGTTTTATACCTTAAGTTTTGAACAAGACCGATTTGTTACAAAATCCACTAATGTTAATTTGGGTACTATAGCAAACCCGTGGAGAAGAGCATACTGTACTCAAGCTATGTATGTTACATCGGATGAAAGAAATAAGAAATATATCAATAATTTAGATGATAAATATGAGCAGTTATTTCATAAATTAAATCCAAAGCGATTTAAGATGAAAAAAGATGCTTCTGATGATAATAAATGGCACATTGGATTTATTGCACAAGAAGTAGAACAAGCTATTGAAGAAAGCAATTTAAGTAATCAATATATGATTGAACATGCTTTCTTTGAAAAAAATGGCGAACAAACAGATGAATATACTTTGTCATATTCAGAGTTTATAGCTCTGAATACATATATGCTGAAAAAAGCATTTTTAAGAATTGAAGAACTGGAAAGTAAAATTGAAGAACTGGAGGAGTTGATAAGTGCTGGGTGATTTAACTATTACTGAATTGAATGAAGGTTTATTACTGCTGGTTAGTATTATTGGTGGTGCTACTGCAATAGGTAAATTTTATTCAAATTCAATGAAAAAAGTGATAAAGGAGCAGTCTTTAGAAGATGAACAGA
>JAAZCB010000811.1 GCA_012513545.1 Clostridiaceae bacterium | reverse complement strand
TGTATGCAATACATGTGGGTTTCATAGAATATAATATTAGCCTCTTATTATTTATAGATAAGTCAAATTTAAGTAAATGCATAATTAATGATTTTAGATTTATTATTGTGAATTTACTTAAAGATTACAACTTAAAATTATAAATCAGATTGAATCTTTTGTTTATTGGATGGGGGTGCCACCGTTTGAAATGGTTAGGGTATGCTTTTGAACAGGAAACAGGATGAAGGGTGTTATAACAGTTTCCATAATTGTAGATTCTTTTACTGATTTGACAATAGTATGTCCGCAGAAAGTTATAATTTGTGTAGATACAAAAAATTAAAACTAAGTTTATACGCCTGTTTTGACATAATAACAGCGAAATATGAAATAATCGTAACTGATTGAACTATATTGATCACTTACAAAAAAATTATATTGTTTAATACAACCTTTCAGGCAGTTCCTCGTCTTACTTGTGGAGCACTATTTGAACAAGGGCAAGAATTATGAAACCGATAAATACTCCTGTTAAATTACTTTTTGTGCTGTTCGTTATTTTATTGGCGGGCTGCTTAAAGGAGGACTATACGCTTCCGGTTGATTTCAAACTAAACTTTTCAATTGATGAGAAACCTGTCGTTAACGACATGCTAACAATAAATACCATTAGTCTGAGATTAAAATCTATAGATATTCATGGTTATAGAGAGACAGGTGGCAATGTTTTTTTAACGAGAAGTTTTGCCCCTGGAGACATCTATGTAATAAAACCAAATACATCAAATGAAACAATAGAACTTGATATACCTCAGGGTGTTTACAATCCAATTTCCTTTTCGTTGGTTTTTCAGCCCGATCCGAATGAGACCGAACTGATTGATGACATTAATGAAT
Organism: Clostridiaceae bacterium; assembly: GCA_012513545.1. Next base: position 1,816 of record JAAZCB010000811.1, on the reverse strand, counting down.
GGCTTCGAAATTTAGAAGGTAAAGATGATGACGACGATGACGACGACGATGATGACGATGATGATGATATGGAAGACTTGCAGGAAGATCTGGGAGAAATAATTGAAGATTACCTTGAGGATATTGATCCATGTATTCTGGTTAAAGGCAGGTTTGTTAGTAATCAGACAACTAAACAAGTAATCCTTATGGTTAATGACCCATTAACCTTTCAGATTCTATCAAAAAACAGAAATGGGGAGCCGGAAGTAATTCTTGATAAGAATAATATAGAAAATAATGGAAATTTACGCTTTTCCCCATCATATTGGTTCTCGGTTATTACACCGGAAATGTTAAACGGAGCATTTACAGGTGTGATTGACGATACAAAGTATATCTTTTTAAGTAAATACATTAACAGCCATATTTATAACGCGGTTTTCAACAGGATTGAGGAATCAACTTCTCTGAAAATAAATGAATAGAGGACATATCTGATGGATGGAAAATCACGTGAAGAGGATCTGATATTGCTCAAAGGTTGCCTGCAGAATGACAGAAAGCTGCAAAAACAGTTATACAAAAAATATTTTAAAAAGATGTTTCAAATATGCCTGTCATATTGCGGCGACAGGGTTGAAGCAAAAGATATTCTGCAGGAGGCATTTATAAAGGTATTTACAAGTCTCGGAAAGTATAACGCAAAAGGTTCACTTGAAGGCTGGATAAGACGAATCGTTACCAATACCGCCATTGACTATTTCAGGCAAAGGAGAAGGCTTGTGTTTATTGATGATTTTCCGGATGAACCGGATGATGAAGAAAGAGGCAGTTTTTCATTTCAGGAATTGACAAATGATATAATTCTTCACTACATAAAGCAACTTCCCGATGGGGCCAGAATTGTATTTAACTTATATGCAGTCGAGGGTCTGTCACATAAGGAGATTGCAAAAAAGTTGAGTATATCAGAAGGAACATCAAAATCTCAGTACAAAAGGGCAAGGGATCTTCTGAAAACGTGGCTTTTAGAATTTGAACACAGCAAACAATGAGTAAAAGCAGGTTTGATACGGAATATCTTAAATGGCTTCAACAACTTGATGTAGAGGAGGATGATACTGTATGGGAAGAAATACAGAATGAACTTGATTTCATCGAAACCTGGGATTATATTTCCGGCGAGTTGGATAGGATTAATCCCCCAATCCGAAAGATAACTACAAAGTCATACATAAAAATTGTTGCTGCAGCGGCAGTGGCAATACTTCTGATTTTAGCTTCAGTAAATTATTTTGGTGAGCATGTCAATCAACCACCTGTTCACACAGAAATAATAAAAACCGAAGAAAAGCTTATTGAAAATGAAATAAATACTACACCTGAAATTAACAAGGAGCAGAAAACTGAAGATATAGTACAAAAAGAATTATTAGCATCCGCACCTGCAACTCCAGTAACACCCACAACACCAGTAACACCAGTAACACCAGTAACACCAGTAACACCTACAACACCCGCAACCATGTCTGTCCGGGAAACTACCGGTTATATCGCCGAAGTAGAATCAGTACCATTTTCTGAAAAGGAAGAAAATAAAGATACTTTTGAAAGATTTGAAGAATATGGCATAACCGAAATTCCTGATCAGCAATTTAGAATACAGAATCTTTTTGCAAGCAGTATAAGAGATTTATCTCCCGGTATTATCACACCTGATATAAGTTTAGCCGGATCAAGTGGATCAACAGGGCCATTTTTAAGCATTTCTGATTTGGGTTTTTCTTATAGTTACAAAAACACCTGGTTGCTTAATTATGAAACTAAGAATGGT
>JAAZCB010000810.1 GCA_012513545.1 Clostridiaceae bacterium | reverse complement strand
TTCATTTATTTCTGTAAAAATAATGAACAATTCACCTTCGAACTTGAGGGTTACCGGCAGAAGCGGCTTAAATCTTACTTTAGCCTGGAATCGTATAACCGGAGCACGATATGGAATCTATAGAAGATCACATGGCTTAACAGGCCCGATAGGGTTACCTGAAAAAATTGGAGAAACAACAGCTACTTCATTAGCAGTAGAGACTTTATATGGTATTTGTGACTTTTATGTTGCTGTTATCGATTCCTCGGGGAACAGAATATCTGCTTTCAGTAATCCGAAAACGATTGAGTCTTACCCGTACGATCCTCCTGCCAATTTCAGACTTAACAGCAAAAATGGACTCAGTGTAAAGTTTAGCTGGAATGGTAACAGTGCAGGAAGGTATGCAATTTACAGAAAAGTTACAGGATCTTCAGGTGAACCGGTTAAAATTGCTCAAACGACAGGCACTACACTTACAGTCAATACCTTGCAGGGAAGCTGTGACTATTATGTTGCTGCAGTAAATTCTAACGGTATCAGAACTTCAGCATTCAGCAGCCTGGTTACTGTAGGAGAGTTTTTAAGTGCACCCTCAAGCTTCTGGTGTTCTGGATGTAATGGACTGAATGCCAATCTTGGATGGTGGAGTGAAAAAACCGGCGTCCGCTACGCTGTGTACAGAAAAATGTATGGTTCAAGCGGTGAACCCGAAAAAGTCTTTGAAATGACAAACACTGACAATATGACAAATGTTGTTGTTGGAACACTTCCGGGTTGCAGTAACTTTTATCTGGCAGTTGTGGATACGGCAGGAAATAGAATTTCCGAATACAGTTATCCTGTGTTTGTATATTCGAATTAATACAATAGAATATTAATTTTATAGGATATTTATTTTGAAATTAAACTTGATTTTAAACTTCATTCTGGTAAAATTAATATGACAAAAACTTAACAACACAGGGTATAATAACTAATAAAATATGAGGAGTTGAAAATATGCCGTTAGTAACTAGTAAGGAAATGTTTAAGAAGGCTTATGAAGGCGGTTATGCTATTGGTGCATTTAATGTTAATAACATGGAAATAGTACAGGGTATAACAGAAGCTGCAAAAGAAGTTAATGCTCCATTGATTCTTCAGGTTTCAGCAGGAGCAAGAAAGTATGCAAACCATACTTATTTAATGAAGTTGATCGAGGCTGCTATAATTGAAACAGGACTTCCTATATGTGTTCATCTTGATCATGGTGATACATTTGAAATATGTAAATCATGTATTGACGGTGGATTTACATCCGTAATGATAGACGGATCACATCATTCGTTTGAAGAAAATATTAAGCTTACAAAGCAGGTTGTTGAATATGCTCATGCAAAAGGTGTTGTTGTTGAAGGTGAGCTTGGAAGACTTGCAGGTATTGAAGATGCTGTAAATGTATCTGATAAGGATGCAGCTTTTACAGATCCGGATCAGGTTGAAGAGTTTGTTAAAAGTACCGGGGTTGACTCTCTTGCAATAGCAATAGGAACAAGCCATGGTGCCTACAAGTTTAAGACTGAACCTCAGCTTAGGTTTGACATACTTGAAGAAATACAGAAGAGACTCCCGGGATATCCTATCGTTTTACATGGAGCATCTTCAGTTATTCCTGAATTTGTTGAAATGATTAATAAAAACGGCGGAAACATGCCAGGAGCCATGGGAGTTCCTGAAGATATGCTCAGAAAGGCTGCTTCAATGGCTGTATGTAAGATCAACATTGACTCAGACCTTAGACTTGCAATGACAGGCACTATCAGAAAGTATTTTGCTGAAAATCCTTCACACTTTGATCCCAGACAGTATTTAGCTCCTGCAAGAACTGCAATAAAGGAACTTGTCAAAAATAAGATTGTTAATGTTTTGGGTTGTGACGGAAAAGCTTAATAATATCCAACAATAAAGTGATATAAAGTGAAGGTCTGATATTGACCTTCACTTTTTGTATCATATAGTGCCTTGAACAGTATTCTCAAAGGATATTTGTTTGCTGTTTAGAAATAATGCTTCTTTAGTAATTATACAGCAAACTAATAATTTAATTGA
>JAAZCB010000809.1 GCA_012513545.1 Clostridiaceae bacterium | reverse complement strand
TTAGTAATGGCATTGGCTCGTTGATGAACTTTATTAGCATTGGCATAATAATTACAGCAATAAAAACGCAAACCATACCAAGTCGTAGTTGTATTTGCTGTTCTAGATAAAATCGTATTATATGATACACTTTTAAAATCTGCATAATATAAATAGGTAGCGCAAGAATACTGATCTCTTATTATGTTGCTATCAATTACAATATTGGTTCCATATTGGTTGGTTCCTGTACCTGTTCCTGCATAAAGGTAAATACCATAATAAGCTCCTTCAAAAATATTATTTATAATGCGTACATTATTCAATAGTCCGGTACCGCTACTCTTTTTTAGACACATTATAGTGGATGTTGTTGTACTGGTATTCATACGAACATAACAACGACTGATTTCTACATTTTCGCAAGCACTTGCAAATAAAATGCCGCTCGTTGTGCCGGAGGATGAAGATGTTCCATCAAGGTTCAAATATTCTAATTTTAAATGTTTCACATTATCCAAAGTAATACCGCTATTTCCTGTAGTAAACCAAATATATACGCTATGATTATTTCTAGCAGCTGAGGTAATGGTAATCATCGTGCTGTCGTTGCTACCTTGAATATCAAATTGACTAAAAACAAAAGGATTGTATGTACCGGCTACCAATTCTAAGGTTACAGGACCATTAATACCGCATTTTTTTAAAAGATTAATTGCATCTTCTAAAGTAGTAAAGTCAGAAGAAGCATTTCCTACACTATAAACTCCATTCAATGCCGAATCACAACCATAAAACACATTGGCAATAGTATCGTTATCAGTATATTCATCATCTTTTCCATTAGGCAAATATGAATAAACCTGAATATTATTTTCTCCGGCTACCGAAATGAGGGTATCCAAATATATAATAGTCGTATCCGATTTAGCTAAACTACCGGTCCATGAAATTGTTTTTTTCAATACATCATTATGTTTCCAAGCTATTTCGACATTTGTAATGGTTGTATCTCCCTTATTTTTCATTACCACTGTGAGTGGGGTTGTAACACCATTTATTAAAACGTTGGAAGCAGGGCTAATAAAACTTGTAAGAGCCAAATTATATGACAATTGTATATCCGTATAACAACCCATATAATTTAAAGTATCACGTGGAAATCCCCTTAATTCACTTGTTACATCAGGTAAAAGAGGACATTCAAAACCAACATAACTTTTCAATACCAAGTTTTTATTTAAATTTGAAAATGGAGGCAATGCACTTATAGAATTGCTGTCTTTTGGGATTGCCGCTTTCCATGCTGCCAAATCAGCACGATTAGCGCTTGCTCCATATCCTAAAACAGTACCTACAGTATAATAGTTGTTATAACTAATGTCCCAATTATTAGAGGACGTACTTGCTAAATAAACTGCTTGATTAGCAGTACCCGTAGCATCTCCTCCCAATGTTACTAAGATATTGTTTTTTAATGATCCTGTTGAAGCAGCAGTGACTTCATAAAACGGTCTTGAAGTAGCACCTGCACCACTCAAATAAATGGAGTTGTGATATAAGTGTGTATTATAATTACTACTAGCATATATTCCATAATTAGTCCCCGAACAATCGGATATAATTTCATTATTGGCAACTATTGTTTGGTTGGTATCAGCAGATAAATTCATATATGAAAGAT
>JAAZCB010000808.1 GCA_012513545.1 Clostridiaceae bacterium | reverse complement strand
TTGATCAGATTCCAATGCTTCATTGATTGCTTTGTTTTCAGGTTCTGAAAGCTTGTAAAGTGAAGAAGTATTCAATATAGCCAAAAACTTCTTATAAATCTTTTCAAATTCCTGTTCATTCAGACTATCAATTTTCCGGAAAAGTTCCAGTTTTATCTCACTTAAATTCATGACGTCCCATATTTCTGTAAATGTAACGATTTCTGATAGAAATTGGTTCTGTAATTCTCATACTCGTACTTCCGAATGCCGGTTTCTTGCGTTCCGGATAAAGCCGTCTCCTGCTCAATGCCGTCAGGCGGAACGCCCTCTCTGCTCCTGAATGTCTTTTCTACCAATATGATACCCCTGACGGGGTAGGGGTAGAAGTGATTGAATAGCTTTTAGCTGTTAGCCTTTGGCTTTTAGCCTGGTTCTTCTCCGTGTAATTCTGTGAAACCTCTCTACTCACGGGGTATGGTTGAGTTGCTGCAATATACTCCTTCGGAATTATGGAATTTATAATTTCTGCTCATTGGAAAATTTTTATTCTGGCATTAACTAAATTTCTGAATAAAGATAATGGCTTTATTTTATAAGCCACACGATGAAATCGTGCGGCAGCGGGGGGGGGAAAGGTTAAACTTGGTGGTTTGTAGGTTATTTCCACATTGAATTAGTTTTTCTATATTGAATTAAGTAAAACATCTTTAGGGGGCAATTTGTCGGGATGTACTGTAAATATATTGTCGTCATCTTCTATTAGCGTTATATAGCCTTTTTCCTGCCATTGCAATAGGGTGGGGCGGATTTTAGGATAATTATCTTTAACCAACTTGCCCAATACATACCAACTTCTTTTAGGATTTCTCCCGTAAATATCATGATATAAATCTGCTATGATAAGTTTTAAACATTTTCTTATTACTGATGCCATACTGTTAGAAGGGAATAACTTCCTCCGTTTTTAAGTTTACCATACGTTTTAGCTTAATTTCTCCTGTGGTTAAAAATTGCGTAGCACCCTCCTGCTGTCGCACGAGTACTCTCGTGTGGCTTTGCGGCAGCAAATAATTACTACCAACGGTAGAATTATGAAATTTGTAGTTTCTGCTCATGGAAAATTTTATTCTGCTATTAACTAAATTTCTGAATAAAGATAATGGCTTTATTCTATAAGCCACACGATGAAATCGTGCGGCAGCGGGGGGGGAACAGGATGTTTACCTGCTATCTATTTACGATAAATCCGACAAAGAAAGTATCTCTGACAAAGAACTCGACAACCTCCTCCAAATTGTCGGGCTCGGGTAAGTGTTATTCCTTTTCGAAGATGTGGAGGGTGTTATCCTGAGTATGGACAAACATTCTCATTTTACTCACTTGAATGCTTCCGATAGCCCCATTTTTGGGTTCAAAATCATGTTTGTAAACAAGTTCTTTTTTCTCCCAATCCAATACTCCTAATTTTGCTTTGTTATCTCCAAGGGATTGGGTAAAATAAAACATGTTATCATGAGCCACACAACGATGGTCATGCATACTTTCAAAACCGTTTTCTTTAATTAAATCATTTACGTTCCATTCTTCCACTTCAAAGGATTCTGTATTGATTTTGCAAAGGGTATTTTCAAACATAGTGGTATAGATTAAGTTCTGGTCTTGAAACAACTCATACCAAAGTTTATCGTATTTGTGTAATGCCTTACCAGTATTTGAGTCTATGCAAAATAAACCTCGATTCTCACCGCCATCTATGACAAAAAAAAGTTTGTCATTACTGCTTAAAATCCTACTGTGCAGAAACGCATTTTCCGATTGGATAAGTTCTGAAAATGAGTGTTGCCATTTTAAATCATTCTCCAAATTAAAAAGGGCAATATTTTGTTTATTTATAGATACAAAAAATTCATTATCAACCATTAGGTAAATCCCATTAAAACCTAATTTCTCAAATTTACGTTCTAACCTCAGAGTCTTCAGGTTGTATATCCCCTTCAAAATCTTATTTCCAGAGTTTAATCCAACAATGTACCTGTCATTACCTAAAGAGTGTTTTAAAATAAGTCCATACTCAGCAATCTTCAGGATTAAGTCTTGTTTAGAATATACCAATGTCTCAAAATTTAATTGGTCAAAAAGCCAAATTGAATTATTTGTAACTCCTCGAATTGAATAATTGCCTTTTAAGACAAGGTCATCATCAATACAAAAACCGTTGTTAACATCTATTGTATACAGGACCCCTTCAATCCAGGCATATTCCTTACAGTTATTAATACTCGTTACTATCATTTAAATATCACTGAATAATTCGAACTATTTTTAAAATGGAAAATTAATAAATCAGCTGCCTGATTATTGGTCATTTCCAGTACATCAACATCATCCAATAAGTCTGAAATCTTATCTACTCCTAAATTTTCAATACTTGTCTTATTATCTGTTAACCATTGCACTAATTTCTCTTTTGTAAACTCTGTTCCTTCCATTCTCCATTGGATTTCATCAAAGCTTTTAGCATTAAACAAATCCCTCTCAATAAATTGTTCTTTTATTGTATTGGATGTAATGCTTCCTGGTCCAGATTTATACTCAACCTTTAAATTTGCAGGGGAACAATTTACACAAAACAAATCAATAGAGCTATTTGCTGTTGTTGGTCTTGCATTTGGTATGGAATGTTCAAACTTAATTGTTTTGCCAGCAAAAGCACTTCCATTAGTATTTAAATCACGAATCATCCAATGAACACCTTGCTTATAAGCATTCCCGATATCATCAGTCCTTTGTAATACTGTTATTATTTTATCAAAATTTTGGATAGTAGTACCAGGATTGTTTTCTAAAAAGTTTCCAAATTTATTTAAATCCTCCAAAATTTCAGCATATGATGCTTGCCTTGTGCCAGTTCCATAATACTGTAGCTTTGCAATACCTTCATCGGTTAATCCCATTTTGCTCAAAGAGGGATTATTTCTTAACTTATTAAAAGCTTCCAGTGCTGTTGGGTCTTTCGCCAAATTTGGGTGATATGGTTTGAGTTGTTTCCACGCCTCAACCATTCCTGCATCAAGCTTATCCAGATTGTTTGCCAATGCATTTGATGGTAAACCTTCCACAGCTTTAATATCATTAAAAAATGCTGCTTTTGCTTCGCCAAGCCCATCAATCTCGGTAAGTACTGACTTTAGATTGTCTGTGTTAGTAATTTTATCCGCAAGCCTTTCTATGTCGGCTGCCTTGTCAGGGTATTCCGACAATAGTCTTGCAAAAGTATTCAGGCAATCCTCGCAAACTATCCTATTTCCGGTTTTAAGCAAATCGCTTATCCTGCTCAAGCTTTGAAGTGCCTCGCCGGTAAGGTCTATGGATTTGGTAAGCTTTATTCCCTTGATAATGGTAATCGAGTATTTTGCCGTTTTGGCAACTGCATCACCAATGACAGGCAACATGCTAGCAAAACACAAGATTGCCTGGCCGCCTTCTCCTTCAAAAAGGTACCAAAGCCCGTTTAGTGCATCAGCAAATTCTCCCACAACGGGAATAAATCCGACCACATCAAGCATATTGTGCCCGGTTTCTTTACAAATGATTATAATATTCTTGAATACGTTATCATTGAACTCCGGGAACTGGAACACCTTCCAGTCCTTTACCTCGGGGTGGTAAATGTAGTATGTTGTGTTTTCGTTGGTTTCATCGTATTCGCTGAAGATATAGACCTTTTTTCCTTCAAGATCATATTTGAACAATATCCCGCCATCAATATATTTCTTTACGTTATCGGCATAAATCCATTCTGAATAAGTGGCTTCGTTGGCTGCCTTTAAAGCATAAGGTAAATAACAGGTAGGTTCGATGCGGCTTACCGGGTCAGGTTCGAATGGACCCGCCGCCTTGTAGCCGTCTTTATTGTATGTAGCTATGTTTATCCATCCGTTATTGATGTCGAGGCAAGACCAGTCAATTTCCCATTGCATGTCGCTGTTCACCACCCAACCACCGTTCCAGTACCATACTGCATATGGTTTACCCCCTGTGAATTGGCCGGTGTAACTGTCAACATAATAGCTTTTCTTTTCTTTGTTATAGTATCCAAAGAATTCGCTTTCACTGAAAAGGGCAATCCATTCTTCGTCATCGATGACGAACCCAAAGACTGCTCCGGGGTTTGTTATCGTAAGGTAGCCTTCCCTGCGAGGCTCTTCTGAATCTATATTGACAACCACACTACCAGATTCGTGGATATAGATATTTGAATTTGGTCCGTTTAATACAAGGCATTGGGTGATCTTTCCTTCTACGGTAATTGGCAGTCCTGATGGAGACAGGAAGGTAATTTGGTTTTTGTCGGCGGTGGTTATTAGCCCAACCTTGAAATCTGTCCAGAGAAGTTGAGTAAGTTCTGTTTCCATCTCCCCTTCCTCCTCATCCTCCAGCCATGCAAACAACACACTCTCCGGGTTATGGATAAAATCCCACTGGAATTTGCTGAGTTCAGAGCCTTCCCTGTAATCCATC
>JAAZCB010000807.1 GCA_012513545.1 Clostridiaceae bacterium | reverse complement strand
GGATAAATAAAGGAAAGGAGCAATATAATGAGAAGCAATTTTACAAGAGGTTTAATTATTGGAGGTATAATTGGAGCATCGGTTAGCATGGCTATGAATTCCGACATGATGAATGGAAGGTCCGGAAGAAAAATGAAAAGGAACAGTATGGACCTTATGAGAAAATCCGGTTCACTGATTAGTGATGTTATAGAATTATTCAGATAAAGTTTTAATGAGTTGCGATACGCGCAAAATACCCTCAAATCCTCGAAAGGGCTGGAGAAAACCAGTCAATAGGGATAAGCATAACATTATGGTTATTGCTTATCCCTTAATATTAACTCAGCCCTCCCATTTAATAGCCTTTGAAAAAGGCTGAGATATCAGGACTATAAAGAGAGGAGACAAATGCACAATAAAAGAAAAATCTTAACATACCTAATTGCAATTGTAGCATTGCTGATGTTGGTGTATTCAATTTATCTGTTAAGAGATAAAATCGGGAAGATAGTATTTCCTTTTGTAATGGCTGTTGTTGTTTCCTACATACTTTATCCTATAGTTGCAAAGCTCGAAGCAAAAAAAGTTGCCAGGTCTGTTAGCATAATACTCATTTATTTTGTTTTGGGTGTCGTATTTACAATAGCAACGGTGTTTGTTGTTCCCAAATTCATTAACAGTACAAAAGACCTGATAAATAAACTTCCTGATATTACTCTTGAATACAGAAGCAATCTTGACGGTATGGTGAACCTTATATATGCCAGTAAATGGCCGGAGGATATCAAAAATGCCATATTCAAGGAATTGTCACGCGGAACTGATATGGCGGAGGAGTTGATTCTCAAGACCTTGAGAAACTCACTTGCAGGTTTTATAAGAATAGCAACGGCGATGTTTGATCTTGTGCTTGCAATGATAATAGCCTACTATCTTCTTAAAGACTCGGAATACTTCAGCAGGAGTGCATTGTCTCTAGTACCGAGAAAATGGAGAAATGGGCTTATCGCTACCTTCAGAGAGATTAACGCAATTCTTTCAAGCTTTATTCAGGGACAGCTCTTCACCGCAGTAATTATTGGTTTTATGGAAACTATAGCTCTTGCGATTGTTGGAGTAAAGTATCCGCTTGTACTGGGGATGCTTGGGGGAGCAGCAAATACAATTCCGTACTTCGGACCAATTATCGGTGCCATACCTGCCGTAGCGGTTGCTTTGATAGAATCGCCGGCTAAGGCAATTTGGACAATTGTTGCTTATGTAATAATCCAGCAAATTGATAATGCTTTTATTTCTCCCAGGATAATTGAGAGCAGACTGGGACTTCATCCGGTCACGACAATATTGGCGGTCTTAGCCGGAGGAGAGTTTTTCGGGATAGCAGGAATGCTTTTGGCAGTACCCGCAGCTGCAGTAATAAAAGTTATATTAAAACGTGCTATTGAAGCAATTGTTTAAGGGACGATGCACCTGTCCCCCCTGTAACTCTTGACACTAATTCGTAACTTTTATATAATTTTATTTATTTTATTGCTATGCT
>JAAZCB010000806.1 GCA_012513545.1 Clostridiaceae bacterium | reverse complement strand
TCCATTCTTTAATACTGTTATGTTTTTCGGATTTGAGTAGTTGTAAGTCTTTAGCGGGCTTTTCAATATATCCGTAAGGTTATTATCTTCATTCAAAAGAGTTATATAGCCCAACTGCGGGTTATTGTCCTCAACGACGCCATTTACTATTCCTTGCTCCTTAAGTCTCAAATCTATTGTCTTTATAGCCTCAGCAATGTTGCTTCTTATTGCAATAACCGCATCCCTTACGGGAATCAGCCCTAAAATATCAGTTCTTTTTCCATCAACTATTACTTCTGCATTATTACTGTAAACTAAAGTTGTATCAACATCTTTTCCTCTCATATCAAAGGAAAAATCCATGTCTTCAACATTCTCCCGGGGATAATCAATGTCATATATTCTAGATATTTTAAGAGTTGAATTTACTGTATCCACTTTATCTATCCTGGCAATAATATATGTGGTGTCACCTGTATTTGAGATTACTTTTACAAATCTCACCCTGTCATCCTGTGAGGTTATGTATTCAATCCTGTCACCTTTCTTAAGCAGTTTGCTGTTTCCAACCCAACCGTTATAAACAATAAAATCCAGATCAGGCCGCTTCACAGAGCTTCCTTTCATTTCATTTTTATAGCCTTCAAAACCATTGTCCGTTGTTCTTGTAATAAGCTCATGAAGCTTGCCGTTACTGTTTCTTACGTTAAATGTTGTTGTTACGCTCTGTGCTCCGTTTATATAATCGTTAGCCTTATGTATTTCTTCAATGGTACCGATATTTTTTTCATAACCCAGTTTTTGCGCTATTAGTGGAAAAGCATTTTTTATCACCTGCGCCATTTGCTCTCTGGTGATATATCCCGTAGGTTTAAAGTAACCCTTGTCTTCACCATTCATTATATCGTTTCTCAGCACAGCTTCAATATAAGGCACCTTGCTAGGTTCAGCACCTGTCCAGTCATTGAAGCTGTTAAAAATCTCCTGTTGCCCGTAGATGGGTTCAAGTCCTAAAGCTAGTGCAATCCAGTATGCTACGTCCTGCCTTTGCGCGGACGCTCCTCTATGGAAATTGGTTTCAGGTGGGTCATCCTCCTGATTTATTACAAGTGCTCCGGCAAGATCCTGCTGGCTTATTAACCCTAGATTTGCAGCCAGCTGCAGATATCCGTCTGACCACATCCCCGGTGCATAAGTCTTCTTCTCCCCCGCTGCCCTTGCATTATCCAACGTCTCAGCAGCTATCTGTGCCTCTGCTTCCATTCCTGCAGCCCTTAGAATAATAGCCAATGCCTGTTCTTTTGAAACCTGGTTGGTACGTCCAAAAGTTCTGTTTCCATAGCCCTTTATTATATCAAGCGCCCCTACCTGGCATATAGCTTCTTTAGCCCAGGTCTTGGATATCTATACATCCTGAAAGTCAATATTCTTCAATATAACCTCAGCATTATCAATACCGGCATAAGTCTTCTCCGGCACTTCAAGCCCTTGTTGGGAATATGAAGTAACAGTAAAATAGAATAGAAAAGGCACTATAACAGAAAAAACTGTAATTTTTATGAACCAGCCACTAAACAGAAATCCCCTTTTCACTATGGCACACTACCTTTCAGTAAAAATTCTGCCGTAATATTAATATAAATATCGGCTGATTTCTGTCTTCGGTTAAGTGTTTATACGCTAAAGGCAAACATTGCAAAGTTGTTGGCAGAATGGAATATAAAGCACGGCCATATTGAATCTGTTTTCTTAATAAGAATTCCCTGAACATAGCTGAAGGTAAGCAGAAACAGAACTGAATTAATCATGAAGCTTAATGAAAACAAATTCCCTTCCATAAACCATTTGGGAAAATGTATAAGTACAAAAAGCACAGAAGTAATAATATTCGCCCTGCCAAAGCCTATTATCTCCTTGAATTTCTGGAGAATATAGCCTCTGAATACTATTTCTTCAGTTATTCCGATAAGTAAAACACCGCCTATCCATGTATTTATGTCAAATAGGAAATTCACCCGTAAGTCCCCCGGATCAGCAGCTTTCCTGAGCATTATGGTCAGAACTGTTAAAGCGCCCAGCAAAACTCCATACAACAAACCCTTGAAAACATTATTATTGATTTTCAGATATTCTATCGGATCATGCTCAAATACAAAATTTAATATCAGTATTGCAGGAAATGTCCAGAATAATACCTTGCACAAGTTACTTCCGATGATACAAACAATGAAATGTGACTCTTCAAGAACCGGAGCCAGAAAAACCGTATAAAGAAACCATACGGTATAAAATGAAACCAGATATACAGCCATCACAATTAATGTTTTTCTCTTCCTTCTCATGCCAACCATATAAGCGCCTACCCTCAGCATCGTATTTGCACATTTTAATAAATTATTGATTATATATATTCGAAAGACTTTATTTTTTAATAGGGGTTTTAAGAGTTTTTTTATCATCAAATAAAAAAAAGACGGACACCCTTTCAGTAATTTGTAAGGGGCCCCGTCCTTTTATTGTTTTGCATAAAGCTATTACATTCTTTCAGGAGCTTTGATGCTTAAGAGTTCAAGCACGTTTCTTATTACTGTTCTCGTGCTGTCCACAAGCATTATTCTTGCCTTCATAAGGTTATCTTCCTCTCCCTTAACCCGGCATGAATTATAAAAGCTGTGAAACAGAGCCGCTACCTCGAGTACATACCTTGTAAGCCTGCTTGGTTCAAGAGTCTGTGCTGAAATCCTTATTTCTTCGGGATATTCTGCCAGCTTCTTCATAAGTTCAAGCTCTTCACGGCATTTGAGCAGCGTCAGGTCAACGGTATTAATGTCAGGAACCTCAACACCTTCGCTTTTCAACAGGCTCAGCATGCTGCAAATCCTGGCATGTGCATACTGGACATAATAAACCGGGTTATCATTAGACTCCTTCACTGCAAGGTCAAGGTCAAAATCCATTTGGGTACCGGATGCCTTTGTGTTAAAGAAAAACCTTGCTGCATCCCTTCCGACTTCCTCAAGAAGGTCTGTAAGAGTAATTGACCTGCCTGTCCTTTTTGACATCCTGGCAATTTCGCCGTTTCTATACAAACGAACCAACTGGAATATAACAACATCAAGCTTCTCAGGATCTATACCAAGAGCCTTTACTGCACCCTTCATCCTGCCAACATGCCCATGGTGGTCTGCCCCAAGAAGGTTTATTACCCAATCAAAATTCCTCTTTAAAAACTTGTTTCTGTGATATGCTATGTCAGACGCAAAGTATGTAGGAATTCCGTTATTCCTTACAATAACCTCATCCTTTTCGGCACCAAGCTCCGAAGCCTTAAACCACAATGCACCATCCTTCTCTAGCGTGTAGCCGTTCTTTCTTAACAAATCAATGGTTTCGTCAAGTTCTCCGCTCTCATAAAGAGACTGCTCGCTGAACCAGTTGTCAAATTCTACCCCATAGCTTTTAAGACCGCTTCTGATTCTCTCAATATTCTTTGGGAGGGCATATTCAACCAGGATTTTGCGCCGCTGAAGGCTTTCAACCTCCAAAAGCTTGTCCCCGTTTTCTTCTATGTAATCCTTCATATGCTCAATTATGTCCTCACCCTGATAGCCGTCTTCCGGGAACTCTACAGCATCATTTCCTTTCAAGAGCTGAATATATCGTGCCTCGAGAGAAATCCCGAACTTCTCGATCTGATTGCCTGCATCATTTACGTAAAATTCCCTGGTAACATCATATCCAGCCTTCTCTAGTACATTTGCTATACAATCTCCAAGTGCTCCGCCCCTGGCATTTCCCATGTGAAGAGGTCCGGTCGGATTGGCACTTACAAACTCGACCATGACCTTCATGCCGTTGCCAATATTTATTTCTCCATACTTCTCCTTTTTATCCAGGATCACCTTCAGTGAATCATACAACCAGGTGTTGTCAAGATAGAAATTGATAAAGCCCGGCCCTGCTTTCTCAACCTTTTCAATATAGGTTTTTTCAAGAGCCATGTTCCTGATAATTATATCGGCTATAAGCCCCGGGGCTTTCCTGGCAAGTTTTGTCGCCTGCATGGCAATATTGGTTGAAAAGTCGCCGTGTTCTTTCTCCCTTGGGATTTCAACTGTTACATCTCCAACTTCAAACCTGGGGAGTTCACCACTTGCAAACGCTTTTTCAAGTGCATTTTTTACCACATCATCAATTTGCTTCTTTATAGTCTCCACTACATTCGTCATCAAACTGTCCTGCCTCTCTTATAAACATACGAAAATCATTCGCTCCAGATTTATTATTATCTATTTCAAGTCTATAATCAACCCTTATTTCTCCGCCTTTATCATCAACATCTATTGAAACAATATTTGTAAAAACCTGTATGGTAAATGTACCGTACCTTGTATCATAATAGGACATATGCTTCTGTCCCTGTTCAAAAATAAACTGTGAATTGACAGACCCGAACCTCATTAGGGTTACTATCCCTTTCGATATTTTAAGGGTTG
>JAAZCB010000805.1 GCA_012513545.1 Clostridiaceae bacterium | reverse complement strand
CTCTGTGAAAAAACTCTGTGTTCCTCTGTGTAATTTTTTGGAAATTAGCGTTTAGCTGTTAGCTATTGGCAAAAGTATCTTCATGCAGATAGCCAAGCCCCCTCTTGGATTTCCCTCTCTCACAACTCCCACTCCAACTCACACTAGTTCCATTGATTGCCGGCTGTTTGCGTTCCGGAAAAAGCCATCTCCTGCACATTGCCGGCTGTCGGAACGCCCTCTTTGCTCCTGAATGTCTTTTCTACCAATATGATACCCCTCCGGGGTATTCATGGAAGTGCTTATGTACACAGATAATAAGGAATGCCAACAAAATTGACATCTCAATACTCACACCCAAACTCACACTGTCCAACATGCCCCGTCATTGCGAACGCAGTGAAGCAATCTCCTGAAAAATTAACGGATTGCTTATCTCCCTCGCTTCCGCACGAGTCCCCTCGTGTGGTTTGCAATAGCAAATATTTCCAACACCATTGGCAATCCCTTCCCTTAAGCCTTCTTGCCCTCCCGCGTGCGGATTTGCAATCCGGGCGTTATCCGTAATGCTTCCCTGATCACAATGCCTTATAATGTTCTAATTCCTAAGATTAAAGTCGTTAAATACATTATGAAACTTGTAGTCTATGCTCATGGGAAAATTTTTATTCTGCTATTAACTAAATTTCTGAATAAAGAAAATAGCCGTGTTTTATAAGCCACACGATGAAATCGTGCGGCAGCGGGGGGGACCTTGAACAGGCTCAAAGAAATGGAAAAGCTGCTCCAGGAAGAAAGGCATCGTATCTTTCATTATATGGATTTGATTATTCGAGATTTTAAGGCTAAGCAGGCTTATTCTAACAGATAATTATATTTCGGATACTCCTTTACCAATAACTCTATAACTGCTATGTCTTTTTTGCTGTCTCTATTATAATATTTTAATTCGTTTGGTGGCACCGATGTTTTCCATGTTTCAAGTTGCAGTAGTGAATCTACTGTTTCTTTTGTGCCAGATGCTCCTATCGGGTCATAATATTGAATAGCTTCCCCTTTCAAATTAAAATATACTTTAAAATCGCTCAAAGAAACTTTATTTGGGATTTCTCCATAAGTAACAGACTTGCTTTTATATCGGTTCATTATTAACTTATCATCCATTCTTAAATATTCCTCCCAAGTCCATCTATCCATAGGAAATTCTGACATATTATACTTAGTATATTTCATGATATATCTTAAATCCTTATTATCAAAACTAAAGACAATGGAATCCCAATCATAATTTTCATGCTCTACATAAACCACCTCTTTTTTATATTCAGGCAATGCCTTTATTGTAACCTCATAAATACTGTCAATCTTCGACTCGGTTAGGTCTTCTTGTGCATTTAAGATTTGTGTACATATGCTAAGTAAAATGCAGATATTTAAAACATAATATTTCATAATCTTATTCCTTTATCGGTTGATTTGTTAAGTATTTTACAAATTCAGTTGCTAATCCAAAGTGCATAGCATCTATCTTACTATTAAAATTGCCTCCCCATTCTATTGGTAATTCTTTGCCCATTATTTTTTTACATACCAATTTATGTGCTTTATTAAAAGCCTCATATACTTCTGGCTCTATATCGGCAAAGCCATCTTCAAATAATTTATTCTTATTTCGGTCAGTGCTATTTGCCTGTGTCTCAAAATAAGTGATAAAGTCATTAATAGAGTTGTTTTTACCTAGAGCAGTAATAAAGCTGCTTCTTTCGGTAAAAAACGCAGCAATATTAGCATCACCCTTCATCGGAACTGTGTCTCCAGTAACACGATTCAAATGTGCAACAAGGGAATCTACTCCTGTAATGGATGCAACATTAAATACCGCTCGTGATTTATGACGATTGAGAGCATTGATAATATCAGTACGTTGATTAGAGAAATTTTGTATAACAATAGCGCTATCACAGATACCAGACAATGCTGCTACAGCTATATTATTATCTCTTATTATGCGATAATGTCGCATAATTGATGTTTGGTTTGAAACTGAGACGGGATAATTATTGCCATGTATGGCTCTCAAAAATTCAAGACTCTTATCCCTTACAATACTGTTAGATTTATTACTTTCATTGACTCTGAACCCGGTAACATGTTCAATTAATGCTATTTCAAAGGTTTGATAACCAACTCTATACATAGGATTATACTTAACTCTAAAATCTACCGCTGCACCAAAAGAATGATTACTTGGCAAAGACGTTCCTGCAATTCCTCGCATGTGTTGCGTGCCACTATAAGAAATACTGTATTTATTTGTGGAAACAAGACTGTTATATAACGTTTCATGTTCAGATTTAAGTATGGAATCAGCTTTACTTATGACTTCAGCAAATTCATTTATTATCCTAGTAACCTCCTTGCCTGCAAAAGTTGCGCTTACTGTGCCTAAACCATTTTCCTTCATCCACTTCATTGGTTGGGGTGATACCGAATCAGCATTAAAATACCCAGAAGCTACACAACCATTGACAAATTCTAAATAGTTAACAGAATCTTTAATTTCGTTTGATATTGAAATACCACTTCGATTATCATTCCAATCTGCAAAAACCTCTTTATTTGGTTCGTATAAAATATTAAGCGCTTCTAACCAATGTCTTCTAGTTGTAAAGAGTTCATCATCGGAATTTTTCTTAACCTGTATAATTAAGGTAGGCTCAGTTTGCTCTTTTACATAAAAAGCAATAATAATATAGTTCTTTAGTAAAAATGTTTCATCACAATATATGTAACTTATATTATTCTTATCAATCAACTCTTGTATGTTGCTAACTCTCAACTTAGTAAGATTCTTAATATCTAGTGTAGTTCCGTTGTTATACACAGCAACATCAAATGATTTTTTCTCTTTTGTTGGTGCAAGTGGGCCTGTAGTTGGTGCATCTACATCTATTTCATATTTTCCTAAATAGATATGTTTAGAGCGTAAGACAATCTTTCCTATTCTACCTAAATGGTGTGCTTTTCTAATTGCTCCGAATCTATTGTCCAATGAACTTTTACTCATCACTTCCGTACGAATACCCCATTGTCTTAGAAAAGTAGTGTCTGATTTGAGTTCAGTCGTATTAAGGTTGAGTTTAAAAGAATCCTTTTTAGTTTTTAACTCTTCAATTTGCGATAGATATACGTCAAAGTTCTGTGAAACATTATCAAATAATTTCGCAAATTTTTCATTAATAGGTGTTTGTGTTAAAGCCCCTTCCTCCTCATCCTCCAGCCACGCGAACAACATACTCTCAGGGTTATGGATGTAGTCCCATTGGTATTTGTTAAGCTCTGACCCTCCTCTATAATCCATCAGGTTGTCGGTGGTGTTTTCCGGCAGGACATAAGCGTTCTTTTCGCTGAAAGTATGCCGCAGGTTGAAGGCCCCGTGGGCGATCTCGTGTGCGATAACATTTTCGGCGGTGCCTGTACCCATGTTGTCCATGAAAATAAAAGCATACTGTCCTTTGAAGGGCATATATCCCTGCATGGAGGCATCTGTCGTCCTGCCGG
>JAAZCB010000804.1 GCA_012513545.1 Clostridiaceae bacterium | reverse complement strand
TATGCGTATCATTTACGTAGGAGATGAAGTTATAGCATCATACTGGAGAATTGGAGGAGAAAACAGCTTTAAAAATAATGTTGCACAAGGTGGAGTTATTTCTTATGATAACATTCCACAGGATGCATTAGCACTTGTTGATAAAGTAGCAAAGGAATTAGGTATTAATCATGCAGGTTTTGATATTGCAGAAGTGGATGGTCATTATTATATTTTTGAATTCAATGTTTTTTTCGGAACAAGAGGTTTACTAAATCAATCTATAAAACTACATGAAATAATTCTTAGTTATTTGCATAAACAGACTCCTTCAATACCTACAGACCCTTATACCCCTTTCCCAAAAGTATCTTAATCAAAAGTAAATTATACAATCAGTGGGCTACGAATATAGCCCACCGGTTTTTTTTGATTAACTTTTTATTATATACTAAATTACCACATAGGGTGCCTTGCTCAAACAAAATGTTGAAAAATACTTCAGAATAATAAGCATCCATAGTCAATCTATGTTTTTCAAGGCAAAGTCAGCTATCTTTGGCTCATATATCGACTCCTGTCAATAAGATATTGTCTTCTGTATAAAAGTGCCTTTTCTCAAATCATCAAAAGCCTTATTCAATTCTTCCTTAGTGTTCATAACAATAGGGCCACCCCAGGATATCGGTTCGTTCAAAGATATCGAACTAATAAATAGTACCTGGGCTTTTTTATCGGCAGCTCTTATATCTACCCGGTCACCTGAGGTGAGTCTTACCGCTGTCTTTTCCTTTACCAGGTTGCCTCCGATGTATGCGTCTCCTAAAAGGGTAAATACCATGACAGCCCGCTCGCTTTCTGTATTCAAAAGGACTGATGCATTTGGGTTGAGGTGTAAATCGTAATAGTCAAGGGGAAGATATTTGCTCATATATCCTTTTCTTCCTTCAAATTCGCCCGCCAACAATCTTAGTTTGCCCCAATTAAACTCTATTTCCTCAATTTCTGAGTTTTTAATGCTGCGATAAGCAGGAGGAGCCATTTTATCCTTAGCGGGAAGATTCAGCCAGAGCTGCACACCAAGCAGTCGTTCGGCAGCAGGCAATTTCTCTTCATGCAAAATTCCTGAACCTGCCGTCATCCATTGGACCTCTCCGTCTCCAATGGTATCCTCATTCCCTAAGCTGTCCTTATGAGTCATAAAGCCACGATACACATAACTGATTGTTTCGATACCCCTGTGGGGATGCATGGGGAATCCTGCCGTGTAATCCGCAGGGTTCGTGCTGTCAAAAGAATCAAGCAGTAATATCGGATCGTATTCCTGAACGGTTCGGTGCCCCAAAACCCTGACCAAACTTACTCCGGCTCCGTCTATCGTCCTATAACCTATAACCTCTTGCTTAATTTTTCTTTCCATTAGTTTATCCTCCTTGTATTGAATCGTTTTTCTGCAATTTTCGCAGTGTGATGAAGTTGATACTCCGTTCGCATATTTAAACAACCAATGACAGTCCCGCAATCTTCCGCTACAAAACAGAAATACCTATCGTCTCCAAGATATTTATTAAAGAACGCTTGAAATTTTCCATAATCCAATTTTGTATTTTCCATATCACAAATTAAATCATAAACATCTTTAATATCCGTCGATTTTGCCATTCTTACAGTCATTTGTTACCCTCCTTTATTCCAAGTTTAACTTTCCTCAAGACCTCCAAGTCAAACTTTTTCATGTTAAGGACAGCTTCGTTCACTCTCCGTACTTGATCTTCAGAGCCATCGAAAAGGATTTCATCCCAGTTTGAGGGTAAAACCTGCCAGGAGACACCAAATTTATCTTTACACCATCCGCAATTCTCTGCCTCAGGCACCGCTGAAAGCTTCTCCCAGAAGTAGTCTATTTCCGTCTGATCCTTGCAGTTTATGATGAATGAAAAAGCCTCATTGAACGTAAAGTCCACATCATACCCGTTGTCCATTCCGGAAAAAGCAAAGCCATCCAGTTTGAAAGCTGCATAGTTCACTTTTGCCTTCGATGACACAGCTTCGCCTTCCTTATATCTGCTGATCATTTCTATTTCTGAGTTTATGAACACCTCTGCATAGTACTTTATTGCTTCCTCGGCTTTCCCGCAGACACCATCGGAGAATAGTAAGTTAGTCTTTATTTTCTGAACTTTCTGTTCTCCCTCCACCAGCATTAACTGCCAGGATAAACCGAAACGGTCCTGAACCCAGGCATACCGTTTGCAGAAGGGGTATTCTCCTAGAGGCATCAATTCTGTACCACCCTCGGACAGTGCCTCCCAGATTTTATCCAATTCTTCAGAAGTATAGCATGCTACCATAAGGGATATTGTTGAGTTTAACTTGTAGTAAGGACCTGCACTGATTGCAATGAACTCCTGACCTTCCAGTTCAAAACTTACGATTTCCGAATCACTAAAAGGAGGAGGATTTTTTATGGTTTTGGTAAACACGAGTTTTGACTGTTCAAAAAGGCTGATATAGAGCAGGGCTGCTTCTTTAGCTTCCTTGTCATACCATAAATGGGGAACTATTTTTTGCATATTGTTATTCTCCTTTCTTTATTCCATAATTCTTTTTGTTCCGCTCAGATTAAGCAGATTCATAACTTCACTTTATATCTCTCATATATGGGAATTTTCGCCCTAATATTTATCCACCTCTGTTACAAACACCATGCACTAAACATGGCTCGGAATGATGAGAATTTAAATATTCTATATAAACAGGGTTCCGGCTGTAGCAAGGACATCCCCTCCTTTATTGAAAGGAGAAATATGACTTTATAATTTCACATATCCCATTTTCCAAACAGTACTTCCTGTGGAAAGTCATTGTGCTTTCCAAGCATCTTTTCCATCCAAACACTATCATACCAGGTATTAAACTTGTATCCGACCTTGTGAAATCTTCCTACCAAAGAAAAGCCCATACTTTTATGGAAGTCATAGCTGTCATATGTAAGGTGTTCATCTTCTTTCACGGGAACAGCTATGCAGGCATTCATATTCAGGATTCCCATGTTTTTTAAAGATTCTTCCAATGCCATATAAAGCAACTTTCCTATACCCATCCTGTGCCTGCCCTGCTTTACATAGATAGTTGTTTCCACAGACCAGTCATATGCTTTACGTTCCCTAAAAGCATGTGCATATGCATATCCTAATATTTCACTCTTGTCTACCGCCTTTATATAAGGGTATTTTGATGATATATCCTTGATTCTGTTTTTAAACTCCTCCAGAGTCGGCACATCATATTCAAATGTAATTGCGGTATCTCTAACATAGGGTTCATATATTGAAAGCAGTTCCGACGCATCTTCTATAGTGACTTTTTCTATTCTCATATATACATCTCCTTAATTATGATTTGCATCCATCGGTTTTTTTATTAATATCATTACACTTCTATCGTTCAAAGATTAAACTGAACTTAACTCTTATACTAAAAATGAAACTAATAAATTTATTCTTGAATAATCTTCCTGAAAAACTCAATTGCGCCCTTCAAATCATTTTCATCCGGGTGTCCTTTTGCAATTCCACCGATTAACTTAAGAGGTCCAAATGTGTCAAAACCTCTGCACCCATAAGATCCAAGCAGCCGACAGGACTTCTCTTCTATGATCCGTTTCATTCCTTTTGTATAATCACTTTTAACGCCATAGGTATTTATGAGAAACACTAGCTTTTTGTCTGGCAGGTTGTTCTTGGCAAACTTAGTAACAGCCTTGCTGAATTTAGCGAAATATATTCCGGACGCAAAACCTATTATATCATAAACAGATAAGTCTGCCTCTTTACATTCAACCACGTTGATTAGTTTTACATCCCCCAAATTTTTGATGGCATCCAAAAGTTTCTTTGTGTTACCGTGATGCTGAGAATAATATGCAATCGCAACTTTCAAAAGAGTACCTCCTGTTTTGCTTCATTAATAAAAATCGTTTATTAAATATCATTCTGCAGCAGGACCGTTTTTAGCCGGAATGTAGCAGTATCGCTTTATTAAATATTCTTTAAGAGGAGTATCCGAAATTGTTTGTATAGCTTCATCCCAGTATCCGCCAAAAAACTTATTACGTTCTGAATCCGTAAGTATTGATTTCCAGCTTTCGTGTAAAGTCTTTCCTGCTAAATGTCGCAATCCTGGTGAAAAGGATAAATGTTTTTCTGACAAATAATTTAGTTCAACATTTTGGGAATGTGATAAATGAATAACCCGATAATCTTGTATTGAAATATTTGAGGCTAATTGCATTGGAGTTGTTACTTTTGCCAATAAAGTCATCCGTAATAGCTGATAGAAAGGTT
>JAAZCB010000803.1 GCA_012513545.1 Clostridiaceae bacterium | reverse complement strand
TTTTGAGCATCCCAGTTAATGCTTAATCCCAGACTTTCAGCGACAAACCTGACAGGAAGCACAGTTCTTCCATCATTAATTAAGGGAGCAACATCAATTTGTACAGATGAGCCGTTAACCAGGGCATAATTCTTATCAATCCATAACATTACTGTTTTATCACCAAGGACTATGGTAATCATTTTTAAGTTATCATCCCACTTTACAGAGGCACCGATTGTTTCGGATACATACCTTATTGGTAAAAGTGTCCTGCCATCTTTTATAAAAGGATAGGAATCCATTTGTTTTTTTTCTCCGTTTACGAAGTAATACGATTTACCAATGTAAAAGAGTTGCACTATTTGTGAACCAGTGGGTATTTGAGGTTCAAAATCATTAACAGATAATTTGCCTGTAAGCTCACTGATTGGAGAGAAATCATTCACGGGATTACCCTTAAGATATAGTGAGGTAAGGCTGGTTAACTTATTCAGACTGTTATTCAATTCAGTTATATCATTGTTTGACAGATCCAATACCTTTAAGTCTGTCAGACTGGTAAGAGGTGACACGTCTGATATATTATTTTTACCAAGGTATAGGGCATTAAGTTTTAACAATTTATTAATTTCTGCTGTTTCCTGAAGGTTGTTGCTGGAAACATCAAGTACTTCAAGAGCTTGACACTTACCGATACCTGAAAGATTAGAAAGCCTGTTTTGATTAAGATACAGCTCCTTCAAGGCAGTAAGGTATTCAAATCCACTGATTTCTGTAGCCTCATTTTCACTCAGGTCAAGTATTTCAATATTAGACAGACTGGAAAGGGATATACTACCTGATATAGAGTTATTATGAACAGACAGGTGTCTTATGTTTGTACATTCTGTCAAGGGAGTAAAGTCGGATATGCTGTTATTATCAAGATCAAGATACTCGAGGTTGGAGAGATAGCTTAGGGCCTCGGCGCTGTTTAAGGAATTATACGCAAGTGATAATTTCTTTAAGCCGATAAGACTTTTCAAAGGGTCTATAATCTTTATATTGTTATTTGAAAGCTCTAATTCCTCCATATTAACCAGGTACTGTATACCTTGAAGATCAGATATACCTTTTCCATCAGCATTAAGCTCTGTAACTTTGGACAAATCACTAATCGACAGGTCGCCGGTGTTTTTGCCAATAGCCAGTCTAACAGCTGATTCCAGGTTCTTATCTGTAAATCCTGGTTTAAGTTCATAATCCCTTTGCTTTAGAGAATTATAGATTGCCGCTGTCTGTGAAAGATCTGAAATATTATTGCCTTTAATAAAAAGGGAAGTAATTTTGTTTAGTTTTCGTAATGGTGAAAGATCGGTAACAAAATTATTTGATATGTCAAGATAAAGCAAGTTATCAAAATGCTGTAAACCCTCAATGCTTGATATGCTTTTGTTAGGTACAATCAACATTTCCACCATGCAGACATCACCTTTCAGGATTTCGCCCTGAGGTATTTTAATCTGCTCACGCACAGCGGACTCAAGATTTTTATCCTCAAAATTAACTGGTACATAGCTGTCTACAGATATTACCTTGGTTTCGTCATTCCACAAAGCATCTCCGCCAAGCTGTTGAACTATGAACACAAGGGGAACCATAATTTCTTCCTGCTTTAATTCCTCATTAACAGCAACCAGTACAGGCCAAACATCTATCTGACTGATTATTCCGTTTACTACAACGGATTTGCTTTTTTCCTCAATTTTGACTTCTCTTTTAATGCTGTCTTTTGTAATTATGAAGGAATTGGCGGAGGCATTCTTATTCTGTCTGACTTCAGCGCCAAGAGCTTTACATAAAGGCATTAATGGTACATATGTAGTTCCTTCAAGTATGTGAACTCCGGAATCCGATTTCAGGGGTTCACCGTCAATTAGAACTGAAATCTGGTTTTCTGAAGCATTCACAGTACCATAGGCATATAGTAAGGTTAATAAAAATACCGTAATAATTATTATTTTTCTCAAAGATATTCCCCCTGTATATAGTAAAATGACGATTAGCACATGCTTGTAATAATTGCACATACTGGTCTTATATATTATCTGCTTAAGCTGCAGGTGTATTTATTATCCAGCCTTTTGTTGAAGAAGGCTGTGGCTCAGGTGTCGGTACGGGTGTTGGAACTGGTGTAGCTGTAAATATCGGAGCAGATGTTGAAGTAGGTCGTGGTGTAGGCTTTTTTGTAGGAGTAGGCCGTGGTGTTTTTTTAGGTGTAGATACAGCCTTCTTTGTTGTCGAAGTAGGACTTGATACAGTAGTAGCAGTAGGAGCCGGTGTTGACGTTGGTACTGGTGTAAATGTAGAAGTCGGCTGTGGTACGGGAGTATTTGTAGATTCAGGCGTAGGCGTATTTACAGGACTAGGTTCGACTGTAGGCAAAACTGCAGGTGTTTCGGTAGGTAAAGGAATATCAGAGTTTGCCTCTTTAGTGTATGCTGTGACAATAACCAATGCTCCTAAAAAAACTATACTTAGTACGGTCGTTATTCTTAGAATATTTAGTATCTTGAAAAGATTTTTGTTATTATTATCCATTTTTTCCCCACCAAATCAAAAATGATTTAATTTAACTGAAAGATATTTAAATTAAAGGCATATATACGCCAGACGTTTCTATGGGTAAATTT
>JAAZCB010000802.1 GCA_012513545.1 Clostridiaceae bacterium | reverse complement strand
TGTCAATAAGAGGAAGAAATCTAACAACTGCTTCAACCGGACATTGCTATTGTCACGAAACTTGCTTTCTCGCTTCGCTCGGCAAGTTTCGCGCCAATTGACGCAATGCCGGTTAAGCAAATGTTAGACGGACGCCCTTATGGGCGCATAAGGAGAAAAATGTGGATAAAAAGACATTGTATTATGTTGCTATTTTGTTATTAGTTATTAATTACTCTCTCTTCGCGATTACTGATGTTGAAGTTGAAATGATACTATGTAATGAATCATTTTACGGAAACTCGATGATGATAGTTTTCAAAAAGAAACAACAAAATATTGATTACTTAGTATTTTGTAATGAATATGAAGCAAGTGAATTATTAAATGAAGGAACGACAAAAATAGAAAATGGAACATTACTATTACAATTACAGAATAAACAAGTGCAATTAGCCTTTAATAAAGCTGACAATAGTCTTTTCTATTCTTATGAATTGAAAAGCGAGAGCAATGATTATCACTTTACTGCAGGATTTGTACAAAATGGTAAAAAAGGGTTGTATAACGGTGTTCCATGCACAAAACAGACTTCTATTGTAAAAAGTAATCGGGAGGCTTTTCTCTATATCAGACCTCAAATAGATTCTCCATTAGATATATCTAATAAAGTTTTTATGACTGGAATTCCTAATCACACTAATTATTACTATACTTATCCCAATTGTTGCCGCATTCATCCAGGAGAAATACTTCACATATATGCTATAAAAGAAGGAAAAGAAACTATTCAAGGAGAAGCTGGCCATTGGTATCTTGTACATAGAAGTGAAGATTATTGGATTATTGAAGAAAGTTCAGATGCTAATTATGATTTTAATTTTCCGATTGATGCAAACTATGTATGGGTTTTTTTATCAGATAAAGATTATTCACCAGCATATAGAATCGATTGGGATAAAGTTTCTACGAAAAGTTTAATAGATGTCGATTTTTTGAAGTCTATTATTTCCCATGGCGCTATTCCATGGCCAGAAGAAAGACTAATAGAGTATGGAGATCCCCATAAGGTTCCACGAGACCTAATACTTTGGTTTAAAGATAAGTTTTACTGGCCAAAATTGCAAAAAAGAACTGAAACGATTATAGTAGGCAATACAGTAACTCTTATTGATAATCTTCGTCTTAGGGAAAATGATACCCTCGATAGTGATGTAATCCATACGTTAAAAAAGGGATCTACAGTAAACATTAGATCAATCGGTTCACAGGATGTTATAGATAATATCTATAGTTATTGGCTACAAGTTGAAGTACAAAAAAATGCAAAAGATAAGGATGGGAAATTTATAAAAGCAGGAACATTGGGTTATTGCTTCGGTGGGTATTTGAAGTAATATGCGTCTAACAACTGCTTCGACCTGACATTGCTATTGTCACGAAACTTGCTTGTCGCTTCGCTCGGCAAGTTTCGCGCCAATTGACGCAATGCAGGTCAAGCAAATGTTGGGCGGACGCCTTCGGCGCCCGAGGAATGAAAACTAGTAATGTATAGGTCAAATATAGAAAATTTGAAGTTTCTGTCATAGTGCACATTTTCTATAGTTGAC
>JAAZCB010000801.1 GCA_012513545.1 Clostridiaceae bacterium | reverse complement strand
GAAAAAAATACAAAAAGCAGGCATAGCGCCCGCAACAGAAATGATTGTTGGAACAGATGGCGACACCCCTGATTCAATTAAAGCAACGACAAAATTTATTATTAGAAATAAAATTCCGGCACCAAAATTCTATGTTCTTACTCCACTTCCGGGAACCAATTTTTACAAAGAAATGAAACGGGAAGGCAGATTGCTTCACGAAGATTACGAAAAATACACAGCTACATCTTGCGTATTTCAACCCAAAAATTTTACGCCTCACGAGTTAGAAACTGCCTACATGAAATTATATAAAGAGGTGTACTCTTACAAAAACATAATTAAACGAACCATTTTAAATAGAGGTTTTTTGAAAAAACCATTTGTATATCTTTTTATGTTTGTGGGCAATCTGGTATATAAGAAATCTATTAACAGAGGTGACGCTCCTAATATACTATAATTATGAAAATCAATGACGTTCTGGATAATACAAAAATGTATCGTTTGCCTTATTCTAAAAACGATAATCCAAACGGTTGGATTGAGGTAACAACACATTGTAATATGAAATGCCCTGGTTGTTACAAAGGCATTGACAGAGAAGGGCTTAAAGTTGTTCACGAACCACTTGATAAAATTAAATCAGATATCCTTGAATTAAAGCGAATTCGCAATTGTGGCATTATTACCATTACCGGCGGAGAAGCATTAATGCACCCTCAAATTGAAGAAATTGTTTCTTTTACCAAATCATTAAAATTAAGATCATTTATACACACAAATGGAATTTTAATAAATGAAGCAACTGCCATAAAACTCAAAAAAGCCGGTTTAACAGGATTTATTGTTCGAGTTGATACGCTAAACCGACCTGCGTTTGAAAAAGAAACGCAATTGCATCCATTAAGAAGCAATATTGCAACATTGATTAAAAAAGTGGGTGGGCTTCAATTGGGTTTTACAGCCGTAGTAACTCAAAAGAATATGACTCAAATTCCAACTATTGTTGAGTGGTTTCAAGAGAACAATGATAAAACAGACTATTTGGTTCTGATTTTAAAACGTGAGTTCCGCTTTGAACAAAACGAGGTGTTGGATACAAAAGATGAAGCAACTATTCATGAATTAACCTCAGTATTAAAAACAGCCTTTCCGGATATTGCTTTCTCATCATATTTAGGTAGCCGGGATAAAAATATTGACTTTAAATGGGTGCAATCGGCGTGGCTTGCATCTCGTGGCAAAGTCTTAGGATATGCTGATCCTCGCATGGTAGAATTGTCAACGGTAATGGCACATTTTAAAAATGGGAACTATTCTTATGTGTACAATGAAGGACGTAATTATGTTTCGTTTTTCCAAAT
Organism: Clostridiaceae bacterium; assembly: GCA_012513545.1. Next base: position 2,214 of record JAAZCB010000801.1, on the reverse strand, counting down.
CATGATGGGGCATTTATGCTGAAGTCCATGAGAAGGATTTTGTGGCGATTGATAAAAAATCCTTACAATCTTTTTAAGAAGACCAATCATCAGGTAATCAACATCGTAAATCCTCCGGGAACTTCACCCGAAAGTATGGGTTTTTGCGATGCATGCCCTGATGCTGTGTTATACGAAGGAATATTACAACCATCATGTATTTTAGAAAGTTTAATCCAATTGAATAAAGAAAAAAATGCTTAAAATTATAGAAGTTAATACAAAAAAACAGCTTAAACAGTTTATCGAATTCCCGAATATACTCTATAAAAATTGTCCATACTACGTTCCATCTTTATATCTTTCAGTGAAATGGACATTGAGTAAAAAAAATCCTTTTTTTGAACATTCTCAAATGGCTTTGTTTCTCGCCTCAAATAACAACCAAGTAGTAGGACGCATTGCTGCAATTTACAACAAAACACATTTAGACATATACAAAGACAAAACAGGATTTTTTGGTTTTTTTGATGCAATTAATGATATAGAAGTTGCCCGTGAACTATTTAACGCCTCTTTTAACTGGCTAAAATCTAAAGGATTAACTTCGATGATGGGACCTACAAATCTTACAACAAACGATTCATGTGGTATTCTAATTGACGGTTTTAATCAACAACCAATGGTCTCAATGCCTTATAATTTCGACTATTATGCTGACTTAATCGAAACTTACGGATTCCGCAAAACAATGGATTTATTTTCATACCATATCGATGGAAGTGCTGTTGAGTACAAATATAAAAATACTCTTGAAAGAAGCTACGAAAATTTAGCTAAAAATAATATTTCTATCCGCTCATTATCAACGAAAAACTTTGATGAAGACCTTGCAAAACTTAGACCAGCTTACAACAATTGCAATGAACATAATTGGGGCTTTATGCCATTAAATAAGGCAGAATTTAAAGCCTTGGCTGACGATCTGAAAATGATTGCGCCTCTGGATTTAGCCATTGTTGCTGAAAAAGATAATCAAATAATTGGGTTTATTATCGCTATTCCCAATATTAATCAGGCATTAAAGCATGTTAAACGAGGGAAATTATTACCATTTGGTTTTTTGAAATTATTATGGTATAAACGAAAAGTCAATAGTGGTCGAATTCTTATTTTGGGTTTGTTAAACGAGTATTCGGGCATGGGACTCGATCTAGTACTCTATAAAAAGATTAAAGAGGCATTGAACTATCATGGGATATACACGGCAGAAGCATGTTATATTTTGGATAGTAACTACCAAATGAATTCAATATTAAAAAAACTTAATGGTAAATGTGTAAAAAAATATAGAATATATTCCATAAACAACGCAAATAACCAAAATTCTTAATTCTTGGACAAGCAAAGTAACTAAGCCAACAAAATAATTCATAATTTTTAACAGTGTGCTAACACACACATTTTTCACAACATGAGAGGCTGCTAATTATAAAAAATCCAATGGACTTTTAATTTTTGATTTGGAAATATCGGTTATATGCGTGTAAATTTCCGTTGTTTTAACAGAGGAATGCCCTAATAATTGTTGAATGTACCTAATGTCAGTCCCATTTTCAAGCAAATGAATTGAAAAACGGCAAATTACCTGCACCTAACACACGGTATAAAAAGTTGTAACGCTTCAACTCTTGTCTAACTTGACAGGAAATCACCCGCAATCCTTTACTGCACATACATCCGTTAAAAAAGCCTATAAAAAACGTACACTTGTTTGTATTATTTTTATTTTTTTACCGAACAATAATAAAAAATAATATACCTTTGCAAAGTGAAAAAATATAATTTATTTTTATTAAGACAAGATTGGGTTATAAACGAATTAGCGATTATGGCAAGAAAAAAGATAGACATAAAAAAACAAATAAAATGACTATCTTTGTAAAAAAGAAAACATTATGACACTTTGGAATAACGATATTGAAATTCAATTCTTTACAGAAGCACTAAAAAACTTTGCTTCGCCAGAACAGCTGTTTTATAAACTTCAAAACGAATATTTTGCTTATGTCCCAAAGGGTTCAAATGCAGAAGGACAAACTTTACAAAGCAGAAATTCTTTAATAGGACAATTTACAGAAAAATGGAGCAAAGACCTTTTTAGCCCAACAGCAAGAAATTTAGGACTTTATGCCATAAATGGTGTAGTTTGCGAAGAAATAGGTTTGACGAGAG
>JAAZCB010000800.1 GCA_012513545.1 Clostridiaceae bacterium | reverse complement strand
TTGTAGTACTTCGGAGTTCTAATGAATAAAAGGCAGTTATACCAATCGTTCCAGTACGATAGTACTGAAAAGAGTCCAATAGTAGCAATAACCGGAACCGAAAGCGGTATTATAATACTGAAGAAAATTCTGAATTCACCCGCACCGTCAATTCTGGCAGCCTCAAGTATGGAATCAGGTATGTTGGTTGTAAGGTAAGTTCTTACGATCAGAACATTAAATGCCGAAACTAGTCCGGGTAGTATTAACGCAAGTAGATTATCCTCCAATTTCAGATACCGGGTATACAAAATATACCAGGGCACAAGTCCGCCTTGGAAAAGCATTGTAAAGAATATAAAAAACGAAAAGAATTTTCTGTACTTGAAAGTTTTCCTTGAAATGGGATAAGCATACAACATGGTAAGCATTATACTTGATAATGATCCCACAATACAAACGCCAATTGTAACTGCATAGGCCGAAATTATCTTCCCAAAATCCAGAAAGAGGTACTGGTACGCCTTGAAGCTTATTTTATTGGGAATAAAAGAGTACCCGTTTTCAACAAGTGAAACCTCATCAGTTATTGAAACCATAAATATCAAAAGCAATGGTGCCAGACAAGCAATACAATATGCCCAAAATAATAAATTGAATAATAAATTTGATATCTCCGATATTGAGTTTGATTCGAATTTTCTGTTTAATGCTTTTGTGCTCATAACGACCTCCCTATTAAAATACTCTGTGTTCACTGCTGATTTTACCTATACTCCAGTTAGCTATAAGTACAAGCACAAAGCCGACCACTGATTGATACACACCTGCTGCTGAAGACATTCCAAGGTCTCCACTGATAAGAAGTGCATTGTATATATACGTGTCAAGGACGTCTGTTGTCGGTTTAAGAAGCCCCTGCTGCATCGGAACCTGATAAAACAGTCCAAAATCAGCCCTGAATATATTTCCAATTGCCATTATTGTTGTTATTATCATTAAAGGTACCAAAAAGGGTATAGTAATATGCCAGATTTGCTGGAATTTGTTTGCACCATCCAAAACCGCCGCTTCATAGTACTCAGTATCAATACCAGTTATTCCGGCAAGATAGATTACAATTCCATAGCCTATGGTTTTCCAGGTGTTAACAATTGGTATGATAAACGGCCAATACTTTGGCTCCGTATACCAGTCTATGGGAGCCCAGTCAAGCAGGGACACCAAAGTCTTATTGTAAAATCCATTAGGGCTAAGTACCGAATACACAAGGTATGCTACAACAACCCACGACAGAAAATACGGAAGAAATATGATTGACTGGTATAACTTGGCGAGATGTTTGTTTTTCAGTTCATTCAGTATTATTGCAACAGTAACTGCAACGATAAGACCGATTAAAATAAATAAAAGATTGTATGCAATCGTATTTCGGGTAATAATCCACGCATTTCTTGATTTGAAGAGAAATTCGAAGTTTTTTAATCCACACCACGGGCTCATGAGTTTGTCTCTATAATTATAGTCTTTAAAGGCAATAACAATACCGATCATAGGCAAATAGTTATTGATAAAAACGAAAATAGCGGGTAGCAGAAGCATTAATAACAACTCTATGTTTGTTGACAATCCCCTGGAATAAAAAGGTTTTACTTCTTCCGGTTCTGGATTGATTTCTATAATTTCTCCCAGGTCTGTGTTTTGTTGAATCATTCTATAATCCCCTTTTTAGATAATAATATCTCTGAAAATACTTATCTTGTTTTACTTATCAAAAACAACTAAAAATGATTCTTCTGAAATGCCTGTAATTATTATTTCATAGATAATTCTAACAACTTTAGACTCTGTAAACTATTCATTTTTTTAACAGAAAGCTTCAAAAAAATAGCATATTCTTGCGAGAATATGCAGTAATACAAGCTGTATTGATATAACTTATACATTCTATTCGATTTTCGATTAATAGCAGAGATATTGAAAATACTATTTTTCAGCACAATACAAGCATTTCTGCTCTAAATATGTCCTTTGGGAAAGTTGTGTCAATCAGCTAAATTGTTGCTGCCTTTTAGTTTCGTCATTTCACTGATAAATTCATCAGGTGTCTTTTTTCCTGCAAGCAACTCGGCAACCAGGCTTTTGTGCATTTCAGAATCCGAAGCCGGTAGTATTGTATCCCACCATCCTACAAACGAAGTTCCTGTACTCATAAGCTTCACTGATTGTTTCGACAGAGTTGATAACATGGTATCGTCTATACCCTCATCCTTCCAGCATGGTATTCCAGCACCATTCAGGTAACCTTCCTTGCCTGCCTTTTCACTGATAAACTTTAAAACTTTTACAGCTTCGTCCCTGTACTTAGTATTAATATTTATGTAATAACCGTCGACATTAGCTCCGAGAAAGTCACTGACATTGCCTTTACCGCCTTGTATGACAGGAAAAGGAACTGCCACAACCTTACCCTTTGTTTTTGCTCTTGAATCTTCAATATGCACATCAACCCAGTTTCCCTGGTAGATCATCGCTGCATTACCCTGTTTAAACTCGCTGAGCATTTCGTCAAATCCCATACTGAAAGCATCTTCATTAAAAGCACCGGCTTTTACAAGTTCATCAAGCTTAACAGCCGCCTCCAGAAATTCCTGCTGTCCGAAGAGTTCAGGACTTTTCATAGCCTCCAGACATGCCTTGTTTCCAGCCTGTCTCATCGCCAGTATATTAAACCAGTACATACCCGGCCACCTGTCTTTTTCTCCTATAACAACAGGTGTAATACCTTTTTTTCTGAAAGTCTTTACTGCGCTAAGCAGATCATCATATGTACCTGGTATTCCTACCCCTGCTTTATTGAACAATTCTTCATTGCAATACAGACTTGCTATAAATGTGTACATCGGAAGGCTGTAGGTTTTACCATCAAATACACACGACTCCAAACTTCCTGGTATCAACTTATTTTTGATTCCATCCTCTAGATAAATATCAAGCGGAAGTATATTACCGGATTTTATGTAGGGATATACAAAACTACCGCCCCACATATAAAAAATATCCGGTGCCTCACCAGCTGCTAACGCTGTCTTTATCTTAGTCTTGTACTGTTCTCCGTTAATACCGTCAGCCTGTATCTGTATGTCAGGATTATTATCATTCCATTCTTTAACAGCACTTTTTAAAGAATTTGTTGAAGAATCAGTTTCAAGAACCCATTGATGCCATAATTTAAGTGTAACAGTTTCACGTTTAGCTTCCTCTTTCGGTTGCTTGTCAAGACTGCATCCGGTATTACATAATACTATACTCAACAACAAAACAAGTGTAACGGTTTTTTTTACAAACTTTTTTATTGTTGTAACCTCCTTTAATCGTAATACTTATCTGCTACGATTTATCTTTCGGAATTTGTTAACAGACAATCCGGTATATTTCTTAAAAATTATGCTGAAATAATGAGGATCATCAATTCCTATCTTTTCTCCTACCTGATATACTTTAAGGTCAGTTTCCTTTAGAAGTTCCATTGCCTTATTTATTCGTATTTTCGTAACATAATTTACAAAGGTTTGACTTGTCTCCTGTTTAAACAGACGGCTTAAATGTCCAGGACTAATGTAAAACTCTCTGGCCACACTTGATAGCGAAAGCTTGGAGCTATGCATATTTTTCTGAATGTGTTCCTTAATCTGCTCTATAAGTCTGTTGGAAACCTTCTCTCCGGATTTATTAATCACTCTTATCAAATCAGAAATAAATTTTTTCATATAACCCTTAATATCAGGTATATTGTCCAGTACAGAAATATAGTCATAGTCGATGGTATTGAATTCCTTCAAATCGTGAGGTATTTTGCCATTTTCCATGATAACCTGCTGGCATGCAGTCAACACTCCAATTAATACCATTCTTACCCTAACAATGGTATTTTGACGATTATAATAAAAATCAGAAAATATCTCCTCCACAAATTCGGATGCTTTATCGCCTAAACCGGATTTTATGCAAAAGGTAAGCTTCTCAATTTTATCTGCACTAACTTCCCACTTGTTCTCATTTACAACTACAACATCCCTGTAATTTATGATCTGGTTTTTCCCTTTTATAAGCTTGTAATTCAAAGCCTCGCAAGCTTGAGTATAAGATTTCTTGATTCCTTGAATTCCCTGGACCTTGTTTCCAATACCTATACACACAGCACATTTATATCTCTTAGTAATTTTAGTTTTCAGTATCCCGCAAAAACCCTCCATATCAAAACCGTCATTATTGCTAATAAGAACAAGTTTATTGCTATTGTCTTTAAATATATTTAGCTTGTAATTATCATTGTTAATACTTTCCGCCAGATTTACCACCAGTTCAAAGTTAAAGCTCTCCAAATCACCTTCTAATTTTTCTGTTAAATTGCTCATCTCCGCTATTGCAGCTTGAAAAAAATCTGTGTCCGGCTTCATATCCAGCTTTAAGCATGAAAGTCTTTCTAATATTTCCTTCTCACTCATCTCCGTTTGGATTAGTTCGTTAAAAAATTTCTCCCTTATATAGGACAGGTTTTCATCCAATTGAAGTTTAAGATTTATGTATTCATTCTTATGGCTTCGTTCCATCTTGATTTTTTCTCTTAACTTCTCTGCCACCCTCCTTATCTCTTCTCCATTAATAGGCTTAAGTAAATAATCAAACACACCAAGTTTTATACTTGTTTTAGCATAATCAAACCTGTCGTATCCGGTAATAATAACAATTTTAATGTTTGGATGCTTTTCTGCAATAACTTTGCTTAATTCAATTCCATTCATTACCGGCATACAAATATCTGTAAAAATTATATCCGGCTTAAAGGTTTCCACCAATTCAAGAGCCTCCTTTGAGCTTGAGGCTTCTCCTACAATTTTCATTCCAAACTCTTCCCACTTTATTCGCATTTTTAAAAGATTTCTAACAAGCTTCTCGTCGTCTACTATTAATACTTTTAAATCAGCCAAGCTGTAACTCCTCACTTTCTTCAAAAGCAGGTATATTTATTGTAATCCTTGTCCCTAAGCCTTCTTTACTGTCTATATCGAAAGAATAATCCATGCCGTAATATATTTTTACTCTGTCTATAGTGCACTTTAAGCCAAAGCCCGAAATTGCCGAACTGTTTCCGCCTTTCATAATGTCTGATAATTTTTCTTCCGGGATTCCGGCACCGTCGTCTTCTACCACAATAAGTATGCGCTCCTCCATACGTCTGGTCATAATTGTTATATTACCCTTTATTTGTTTGGCAATTATTCCATGATTAATTGCATTTTCCACAAGCGGTTGAAGAACAAGTTTGAGTATTTTGCAATTACTACAGCTTTCATCAAGGTCATAATGTTCAGAGAAACTGTCTCCAAAACGTACTTGCTGAATCTTTATGTAGTTTTTTACCATTAAAATTTCTTCTCTTATTGTTATTACTTCATTTCCTTTGCTTAGGCTTGTGCGGTAATAGCTTCCCAATGCCTCAATAAGGCTGCTTACATCCTCAGTCCTACCTGATAATGCCAGAGAGTTTATTGAGTCCAGGGTATTGTAAAGAAAATGAGGTTTTATTTGTGCCTGAAGCATATTAAGCTCAGCTATGCGTTTTATTCTCTGTTCTTCAATAATCTTGTCAAACAGGTTTCGTATTTCACGAATCATAATATTGTAGCCATCTCTGAGTCTTCCGATCTCATTATCACCCGTTTTTATATCAACCTCTGTAAAAACACCTTTTTCAACATTTTTCATGGATTTTAACAACTTTTTTATTGGTATGGTAATCATTCTTGAAGTAAAAACAGAGCCAATAAACAAAATAAAGCTGTTTATCATAATAATGGCATAGCCGACAAAACCGGTTCCATTGGTTTCGTTGGATAATTCACTAACAGGCATTATACTTCCAATCTTCCAGTTCAATCTATCATCCCTTAAATATGACACAAGATACTTGTCATTATTAATGGTTTCAGAGCTGATTCCGCTCTCTTCGTCTCCATTTTCTGAAATAAGACTGTCTATTTTTATTCCTTCAATTACATTTGTTTTGATAATACTATTATTATTTTCGTCAAAAATCGAAATTCCTGTAGTATAGTTGTTTGTTATGTTATAATAAGAATCTATAAAGGCTGTTTCGGATATATTTATTATCAATACACCAATAGACTCTGTAGTATTTATGTCTCTTATAAGTCTTATCATTGATACAAAGTTTTTATCGTGATAATTGCTGAAGGCTCCTCCACCATTCAATTTTAGAATATAGGCTCCGGAGTTATCTACAACCTCTTCATACCATTCTGCTTCCTGTAATTTCTGAGGCGTGAACTTGTATATATCCTTATAACTCACGGAGAACTCGTTACCTGAAAAGTCAAATATATGTACCGACGAAATATCAGGTACTTCCTGTATTAGCTTATACAAATATGTGCTGACCCTTCCCTGGGCATTCAAATCGTAATAAATATTCCCGTTTCTCAATAAATACTGTAAATCAGAATCTGACAATATCATTTTGGAATAACTGTTAATATTATTGATCATCATATTTAAGCTTGTCTTTATTGAATACAAAGTCTGAACCGATACACTGCTAACCTTTTTTATTGTTATACTAGAGTATATCTTCTGATATATTATATTACTCAATGTCATAGATACAACCAGGATAATAAAATAGAAAAGGGCAAACTTGACACTGATTTTTAAGTCAGAATACTTTTTCCTTAATATATTTAAACAGATATTTACTTTATTGTACCATAACCCAAGCATAAAAAATACATCCCTAAAAAATAATCAGATTAGTAAATTCATAGCTTCCCATACAAAACTCAAAATATTGTATATATATTCTTAATTATAGAATAAAATAATTGTTTAGTAAATAAACATGCCTTAAATTAACCACTTATTTCTTTGAGTGA
>JAAZCB010000799.1 GCA_012513545.1 Clostridiaceae bacterium | reverse complement strand
TTGAATTGGTCATTACCTCTCACCAGCATGCAAAAGCCTATTTCTTGCACCTTCTCTTTTATAGCTTTATTATAAAATAGTACTTTTTTAAGCGAGTATAGGGATGAATGCTCTGCTGCATACTTTATGACAACATCAGTAACTTCTTTCTGATAACGATCAGATAGAAAATACTTTCCTCTTGGTGTTGACTTATGTAGCGATGCTATACGGTCAATATTTGTTGACGAACAAATTACGAATACATATTTATATTCAGAAATAAGCTTTCTAAACTCACCTTGCAGCATATGTTCTGTTTTTGTCAGTTCCGGATTACGTGAAAGCATTGTACCTTCGGTTATAAGGACATCTACTTTCTTTACATATGTTTTAAGAGTTGGTATAACACCTTTTCCCCGGAATCCATGTGTTCGGAAATCTCCTGTATGTAGGATTTTCTTTCCATCAGCTTCAATTAAAAACATATATGCATCATATGCGCTATGATCAACCATAAATGGTGTAATCGTAATATCTCCAATTTGGATTTTTTTCGCTATTTCGAATGTGTTTATAGTTTCAACTATCGGTACAATTTCACGATTAACACGTTTCTGCAAAATGATATAAATTTCCTTTGCTGCTTTACCCATATACATTGGTACTCCAGGCAGTATACTGGCAATCATTCCGATGTGATCTCCATGATAATGCGTAAAAAATACTGCATCGCAATTCTTTTCACCTTTTGTAATACCATCTATTGAGAGAGTCTCTGTAACAATATTCCCATCTTTATCAGGTAATTCTGAGCCCATATCAATAAATATTCTTGTTTTTTTGGTTCTAATTTCGGTTACACATCCACCTATTTGATGAGTTCCTCTATGTATTGTAATATTCATAATAATCCTTCTCCTTTTTTAATAATATTCTTGTAACTCCCTATATTTTGTTTTCACTATGCTTAAGTTGATGTAGTTCAATTCTAAATAGTCATTTGAATTGGAGAAAATAATGGTTCCTTAGTAAAAAGAAATTTTCTTTCATTTCATAAACTATCTACACTTTCTTTACTTAAACATATTATTCACTTTTTATCAAGGTCTAAATCCAATCTCGCTTATAACCTGTTCTGTTTTTGATTCATGCCAATTAAAATCATCAGCTATTAATTCACAAACGGTTTCTTTATCTATATTCGTTTTTCCCATAGATAAAAGTCTGCTTGCCTGTTTCATTTTCGCTTTTTCAAGTAGATTTCTAACATAACGACCATTTCCAAAATCAGGTGTTTTTATTGCCTTTTCTATTATTCTGCGAATTTTCAATTGTGCATTATCAGAAATCTTCATATTTTGTTTTTTCGCCAATAAATCAAGTATTGCTAAAAGCTCATCTACAGAATAATCTGGAAAGAATATGTGAAAAGCGATACGGCTGCGCAAACCGGGATTCTTCAGTAAAAATTCTTCCATTTTATCTGAATAACCAGCAAAAACTACAACAGTGTCATTTCTATTGTTTTCCATCTCCTGAACAATTGTATTAATCGCCTCATCACCGAACATTCCGTTTTTATTATCTATTAAAGAATATGCTTCATCAAGAAATAGAACCGACCCTTTCGCTTCTTGGAATTTAGCTTTAACTATTTGTGCAGTCCATCCTACATATCTTCCTACAAGATCAGCTCTGCTAACTTCAACTAGTCTTCCTACCGATAAAAGGTCATTGTCCTTCATTATCTGTGCAATAAGTCTAGCAACAGTCGTTTTAGCAGTTCCAGGATTGCCTGTAAAAATCATATGCATTGTGTTATGTTCCTGCTTTATTTCATTTTGAATAAAAAACCTTTGTGCTTTGTTGTAATCTATCATCTGTTTAATTATTGCTTTTGCTTCACTCAGCCCGATCATTGCGGTAAGTTCTGTAAAAGCATCACCTTTGGGACTTGAATCGCTTTCTTTTAATTTTGAAGTTGTACTTGCATACTGCTTATACACCTCCGAATATAAATAATCATCAAACCATTTATCATAAATAGAGTTAAGATCCTTTAAAGAATAAGTGCTATTATTTTTTGGCAGTATTGAAAGAAGGGAAGAATATCTACGTATACCATCTGTTTTCGCTTTGTTTTCAAGATAAATATTTGCATTATTTGTTAATAGTACTTCATCCTCAAGTTTTATAATATTAAGTCCGGAGAGCTCCTTCATTAATACATTTTTAAGTTTTGTATTTCTTTGTTCGATTTCAATTACTGTAAGTACATTACGTCGGTATTTGGTAATAGTATTAGCTAAATTTATAATATCTCTATTTAAAGTATCAGCACATTCTCCATTATCTTCTATTTCTACTTTAATTTTCAGTAAAACAGTTCCTCCGTCTTGCAGCGAATAAATTTTGTTCAGTACACTAAAATCAAATTGCATTATTTGCTTGGGAAACCATGGATCTTCTTTCATTCTTGATGGTTGAATACATACTCTGCGGTTCTTAAGTCTTCCTTTGTGATAAAGTGCACCTAATAGAAGTTCGCGTACTGAGCTTCTTGTATCTTCATCATCCGAAACGATTAGATAGTGTGCAGGATGTGCAAGAAATTTCTTAGGTGCTTCTGGTGAAAATATCCTTTCCATTTCAGAAATTACTAAAGAACCATAGTGTTTTTTTTGACATTCTGCATTAGCTTCTTTTTTTGAATAAACTCGCGAAATCAATTCCTCATCTAGCTTCATTCTATCAAGTTCATCAAACCACTCCAACCCTATCGTTTTAATCTCTTCATCTTTGTCTTCAATAAAGGAATTAATATCTGCATTCCTAAGCATACCTATATACTGCTTGATTGTAATTTCTCTTGCGTCTATAATTTTACCTTTAAAACCAAGTGATGTAGCAAATTCAGATAATAATACTTCCATTTCCTTTTGCATAACAGTATCAACTGCAGCGATAAGGGTGATAAATTCGCTTTGCATACATGAAATATGGAATGCAGCTTTTCCTTGTAATTTTTGATTGAATTTACGACTTCCTCTGCATATTACAGCTTTTCTTTCTTCTGATTGTTTTCTTGTTTCCTCTTCTTCCTGTATGCTTGCACTTGTATAATTAAAACGATAATATATCATTACATTTACCTCCCTCCTTTATTTGCAAATGAATTAAATCACAGACCCTGCGCAATTATTTGCGTAGGTGCTACCTTATATTGATTTCATTACATAATGATGATATATTTAGCAGGAAGGAAAAACATATCAATGGATATAGATGGTAAAAAGGCAGCTATTATTTGCATTTTGAAAGTCTTGGAGAATTATTCAAGTGAAAATCACCCGCTTTCTAACTCTGAGGTAATTACATTTGTTAAGAAAGACTTTGGCATCTCAATTACACCTAATACTCTTCGATCACATATTTTGATTTTAAAGGATTATCTGGGATATAACATTGAAACTTTCGAGGATAATAATAAGGGATTATTACTAATAGCTAAAAATGATTTTGATGAGGAAGAAGTTAGGGTGCTGATTGACAGTGTTTTGACTTCCCGCTACATTCCTGAGAAACATGCAGAAGATATTATTAGTAAGCTCAAAAAACTTACAAATGAAGAATTCACTAAAAAACTTACACATATTCATACTATCAATGAATGGAATCATCAAAGAAACAAACAATTCTTTGGAAATCTAGTATGTCTTTCCACAGCAATCGAGGAGAAAAAGCAAGTAGAATTCTATTACAACGAAATTCTTCCAGACAAGACATTAAAACCTAAGGATAATCGTCTCAAATGTGTTAATCCATATGCAATTGTCTGTTCCAATGGACAGTATTATCTTATATGCAGTTTTGTTAATAAAACCAAGCTATTTCATTATAGAATTGACAGAATGACCAATGTTAATAAACGTGAAACAGCAGCTTATCCCATCACCTCCATTCCTGGTTATGAAAAAGGACTTAATATAGCAAAGTACGCTTCAGAACATCATTTTATGTATGGAGGAAAGCCAGTACTAGTTAAGTTAAAAATGCCATCTAACAGAGCTGGGGACATAATGGATAATTTTGGTGATAAAGCAACTATGGTAGATCTTGGTAACGGTACAATGGAGGTATATGTCAAAGCAGTAGAAGAAGGTATGCGTTATTTTGCTTTACAGTTCGCAGCTGCTGGCTGCGAGGTAATCAGTCCGCAGACTCTTAGAGATAAAGTTAAAGATGATATTCGTGAGTTAATAAAAAAATATAATATTGAGGAGGAAATTGGTATGGAAAACGAAGGATTGGTAATGAGACTGAAGCATCTTCTACTAGATGAACCTGGTTACAACGAACTGCTTCAAATCATACAGAGAGACAAAACGCTTGATTTGGAAATGTCTGAAAATCACTGCATACTTTATTATCGTGGCGGGGGAATAATTGTATTTAAACTTAATCGTGATACTGTTACTCTAACGCTAGATGAAGAGTATCTAGGTGATGAATTACTCAAAGCAGATGTAAAATCACATAATGATGATGTTTCTTGGTGGATAAGGAATTTACCCAGACTTAAGGAACAAATTGACAAACACAAAGCTAAAAGTAACAGACCCGAGGAAGAGGCTAAGCAATTACTTGTAAGAGAAAATAATTACTCATGTTGTTCTAAACACATTAGCAAACAATGCATCGCAGTCGGTACGGACTACTATATCGCAGATATTGAGTACCCAATTAAAGACAATAAGCGACTCGATTGTCTGGCAGTCTGCTTACCATCGAATCCAGAAGTCAGAAAATCAATGATATGTAATTTGACGATTATTGAAATGAAATATGGCACTGATGCAGTTGGTAATGGAAATGAACTAAAAGCTACAATCTCTCAACACATTAAAGATTTGCATGATTCGATATTTAATTATGAAGAAGACAGCAAACCAGATAATGTCATTGAAAAACTGCAAAATGACGCAAAAAAGGCTCTAGAAATAAAATATGACTTAGGGTTGATTTGTATTAACAAGTCATTTAACCACTTGTCTTATTCAAACGATCCAATTGATTATGTTTTTGTTCTCGCAAATTACAAGCCATCATATATTAAAAATAACTTGTTACCAGAACTTCAAAAAGCTATTGCTTTGCCAGAGTATTCCGCGCTAAAGAAATACTGCAATTTTCTCATTGCGCAATCGAGTTTTATGGGTTATGCGTTATATAAAAATGATAATTGTATGATTTCTTTTGAACAATATCTTAAAAAACTAAATAACACCTAATAAATACAGCATCCTGACCAGATGTTCAATTGGTTAGGATGCTGATTCCCATTACGATGGACAGGTTCCTGAGCACGTTTGGGGCATAGACATAACATATATCAGGATGAGCAAAGGGTTCATGTACCTGTTTGTAATCATAGACTGGTACAGCAGATGCATAGTGGATTATGAGCTGTCAAGCACTTTGGACAAGGGATTCGTGA
>JAAZCB010000798.1 GCA_012513545.1 Clostridiaceae bacterium | reverse complement strand
AGGATCCTGCACTACATCCAGGGCTTGATTCAATGGGGGAGGCAGCTTCAGCGTAACTTCAGCCGGACCGTTTATATAGCTGGCTAATCTTCCGCAGGTATAGCCCCCATTGCCGGAATTGTGAGGGCCGCAAAATTGCTGCGTAATAATGATTTGTGAATTCATTAGGTCTCCCCTCAGTCTATATCAGTGTTGGCATATTTTGATAATAAACTAGTTGTTCTAATAAGAGTTTCTTTCGTACTGCGCCCGAACGAGTATTCGCCCACAGAAACGTTATACTTTCCATTGTCATAGTTGGTAACAAACAAAGCATTATATAGCTCTTTTAACTTTGAATCCAACGACACTACTGTTTTTCCTTCGTTATTTTCCTTAAACGACTCAGTTATACTAAGAAGCCCATCAAAAAAATTTTCCCTCAAGCAATAAGCTACTTCCTGCAGCGGAGTGTAATCCTTTCCGTTAATAAAGTCAGAATACCTACGCGAATCACATATTTTTAATCCAATCATGATTGGAACAACATATGCAATGCCTAATTGGAGGCCACGGCCTTCTGAAAATGAAAAATCATATTTTCTGTTTTCGTGAGTTGGTTCATAGGCTGCAATTTTCGTCAGACGCAGATACTTTGCTATTTCTCGCAACTCGAAATGATACGTTTTAATCACGGCATTGCAGACAATATCATATGTGTAATGGTAGTAATAAAAATTCAAGCTCTGATAATAACGCTCCAGATCAGGAGGGGGCAATGAAATCCTTAAATCAAAGAAGCGATCCAAATACTTTGAAGCATTAAAATCGGAGCCATAATACTGCTTTATGGTATGTTGTAATTCATTGATGTTAACTGAAAACACGTATGTAATCCGGTCATTTGAAAAATAGTGCTTAATTCGTTCGAGCAGGCGAACAGCGTAGCTTGGTTTACATCTATCCAGTTCATCGATAAAAACGACAAGGCGATTTCCTTTTTCGAGAAGCAGCGAATCCAAAAACTCCTTAACCATATTCTGGATTCCTTTTTCTTTTTTTAGTTCCTGAAGTGGATCCTCACTCCTGAAACTATCTATAAGCTGCATCCACTTCTTTCCTGAGAAAAACTCTAATATATTTGCAGCAATTTGTAGGCAGTCAGCTCCTTTATTAAATGAATAGTCACTCTCTACGCTTTGGAGAATACTGTAAACAAGAGAAAGAACAGGATCCTCATCATTGTCATTTTCCCACGAATCATAGTATACAGAGACTTGAGTTAGAAGCTCAGCTGGTTGATTATTATGGCGTTGTGTCCACATGTCTTTAATTTTTCTTCTGTCTGTATCGTCGTCCGAGACAATAAAGTCGTTATGTGCATCCAGAACCATTTTGGACTGTTTTACAAAAAAGGTCTTTCCACTACCCCAGCCTCCGTCAAGTGCAATAGAACAGCTGTCATCTATTGAATTGAGTATTTCGACAAAGCGAAAAACATCCACATTCCTTGCAATGGTATCGTTGAGATAGGTATGTAGCAAGTTCTCATATGTTGGTTGCAGTTCATATGATTTCATCTTATCCCTCCAATTCACGTATGTCCCGCCGTTGGAAGTGCTTCGCAATATTGCTATAATGAGTTCATTGTCAACTGCCAATTATTAGCCAAATGGGAAGTTCCGTAAACTAAAAAACTAGATCATTGATATTGGGTAGTCCTTTAGTCTCAATGCATTTAATAATTAGCTTTTTAAGAATTCCCGCTGAATTTTCAACCAAATCAAAAGTTTCACCTTTAATTTTCCCCCCGTGAACGGCAGATGAACGTGCTTTATATAAGCCCTTTATTTCTTGGAAAATTAGTTTAGCTTCATTCACATCATCCGATAAGAAGTGTGCCACATACAAGCTAATCCGAAAAACTATCTCACTGCTTACACTAAACAATGACTCTATTCCTGCCCAAATAATTGCTAGCTGAATTCGCGGCATCGAATGCCATCTATACGTTGCCATAGAATGAACGGCTATCATAAATGAATTATGTTCTAATAATGATTTGGCATTATTGAAATACTGATAAAGCCACGCGACGTTTTCATCTGTGATTGTATATGGTTGTGTCAATATGCCACGCATCTGATAATTTGTCACTTTTAAAATTGAGGCGTCAGTTAATTGTTCTATTGGGCAATTGCATTGCAAATTTGAGATTGAATCACAATTAAAAACTGCACTTAATAAAATTAAATCCCATTGAGCATTCCATGCTAAAGCAGCTAAGACTTCCGAATTGTCGGCTACAAGTTTTAATTGTGAAGCAATACTTCTCGAATTAAGTATAGCAACAGCAAAATCCATGTCGTTTTTTAAAAGTCGAGATGCTTTATCCAATGAGAAATCATTTTCAACTGGAAGAATCACCTCACCGGGCCCTAATGGAATTTCTTGTGTAACAGCCAAACCGCTAATATAAAGATATGTTTCTGTGCCAATTCCAAATATGCTCATAAATAACCATTCATCTACTTCCACACATTAATCTACTTTTCGTTAGTTTCTATTATCTATGTATACCGGTTTGTCTATCACAAACATAAAGTGATTGTAGAAATCTAGAAATAGTTTATTTTGCCATATCATGACTTTAGTATTTTTTAACCACCTTTATTTTCAATATCACTGATAACCAGATTTATCGGTACAAATCCTGGTTTATCAAATGATTCATTATCTGCCGTTGTCTCTATGCCAGCCCTAATTATTCCAACTATTCTGTTGTTTTTATCAAGAACAATTCCACCACTTGCTCCATGAAAAATATTATCAGTAACTGCAAATAACGGAGTTCCAAACAATTGTGTCTTTCTACATACCTCCGTGAACCTCAAATCGTAGGAATCACCTTTAATAAAATTAGGAAAACCAATCAGTTTTACTTGATCACCAATATTTAAAGTATCGCTGTCTCCTATGCGAAAATAAGATATACAATCTATGCATTGGTTATATAAAGCGTAATCAAGATTCTCGTCCTCGCAAATTTCGTTTACATCTTTAGCTATAGTCCCAAATTTTCCTGGATACTCGGTATATTTTGAGATATAGAACAAATCACCATTATCCGTTAAATGTTGAGAGGTTAGAATGCCATAATCTAAAAGATAAAATCCAGAACCTTGCCTCATATCACTACCTTTGTTTTCAATTACATATACGGAGGACTCAACGCATTGCTCGAATTCCTCTTGCATACGTTTCTCATAATTCATTTTTTGCGTTATACGAGCAAAAAACGAGCCTTCCTGTAATGAAGCCAGTTCAAAACTATCCTGCATTGCTTTGGATGCTCTTTGAATCGAATCTTTAAATTTGCAATATAACTGAAATATTTCATCGAGACTGTTTTCAGGAGAATTTGGCCAATAGCTTATAACGTCTAGCAATTCGGTGGGATAATTTTTTAAAAAATCATATTTTGTATCCCCAATGCCGTTACTAGCGAATAATAGAGTACTACTCACTCTTTGATTTGCTTCTTCATTTAGCTTGTCATACGGAACATTCACTGCAAAAGTATTGTCATAGTCCTCTGCCAAGTCCGCTGCATACATAGCAAATCGTCTGTCGATACACTGTGAGCAAGACCCGCAGTGCGGAAATATGTCATGAGTATTTCTCGTTGAGCTACAAGAAACAGATAATTGAATTAATACTTCCTCTCCGAACTTCTTAAAAATACTAACTATATCCTCTTTTGTCATTTTACTGTAAGGTGTGATTATTTTAAAATTTGGATCAAAATATCTATAAAATTCCTGTAATAAACCAATGGTTTTTGGATGGGTT
>JAAZCB010000075.1 GCA_012513545.1 Clostridiaceae bacterium | reverse complement strand
TTCAAGTGATTCTGCCAGAGAAGCCGGTGAAGATGATGAAAATATCCAGACGGGGGATATTGAACATATAAACTGGTGTGTTTTCCATAATGACAACAGGATCACTGGTATAAATGCCGTACCCTTAAGCATTGATGAAGGCGGGAAGAGAACCTATGCAGGCTTTGATGAGGTCAGAAAATATGTCCAGCAGATGAGGCAAAAAGGAATACCGGCAGAAACCTTCGATGGCATTGATAAATACCTGAGTTACATTTCGGCACATCATCTTATTACAGCTGAATGGAATATCATAAAGGGGATCAATAGTGGAGAAAACAGCATTGAATCATATTTCAGGCAGAATCCGACCTCCAGAAAGCTTATAGAAAATCATTTTGTCAGAATTATTGAGGACATTGAAGCCTTGAACAAAGGGGAGAGAAACAATGACGAAAGTTTGCTCCTGGCTGATACGCTTATTGAGATAAGAAGCCGTTTGAATGAGTATTTGCGCTTGAAAGGACATATGTCTGAGTATGAAAAAGTAAAGGAATACTATCATGAATTCGGGAATAGAAATGAAGATCTTTTAAATGGTTTTACAGGGTATGAAGCATGCAAATCACAGGCAGTGGGTGTAAGAAACCTGATTGACAGCAGTTTGAAGCAGCTTGAAATTGCAAAAACTGAAGCAATGGAAAAAAGGGAATACAACAGTTCAAGCTGCAGAGAGGGTACACTTCTTTGCAGACTTCTTGAAGCTGGAGTTGTAAATTATGACATAAGGCTGCTTGCAGATGAGAAGGAAAAGATGGAATATGAAGCTAACTGTTTGAAAAAGGAACAGGAAGAGCTGGAAAGAAAGTACAATGAGCTTATGACGCTTGAAAGCTATGGAGAGTACCGCAAGCGTAAAGAAAGGTTATTCGAGTATGAAAACAGCCTTTGTGTACTTGAAAAGGACAAGGATGAGCTGAATAATCAATACAGGACAGCCGGTGGGAGACTTAGGTATCTTCTGGATTTGAACCTTAATAACGGAAATATTGAGGCGGAGAAGCTTAAAAAAACCTTAACAAGGCTTGAGGAGGAAAAAAGGACAATCCGTGAAGCTCTTATAAAAGAGGAGAAAAGCGAAGCTCAAAAGGCGTCAGAAATTAATTCTTTAGAGAAGAAAGATACGGAACTTAATAAGGAAGTCACTGATCTGCAGGAAGCTTTTATCAAGTGCGGAGAAATGAATGTTGTGATGGACCCGAAGGGGTTATATAATTCGGTTTTGGAGCAAAGGATTGTTTTGGAGGATACGCAAATAAAGTTGAGTGAACGTGTTGAGGAAATTGATGTTACGACTCAGGAACTGGAGCTTAATATAGAGAATATTAAAGGCGAAATACGTTTATTGGAAGAAAAGAAAAAGATGGATGAGGAATGGCTTAAGGTATATCAGAAGGAATTTGCCGAGTTTGAAAGTAAGGCTTCCGGCCTTGGCAGGGGTAGTATTGAAGAGTATCAGGAAGAACTGGAACTTCGTATTCACAAGGAAGGTTTTGGCAAATTAGAGCAAGAGATTGAAGCGGGAAGATTGAAACAGAAAAAGCAGCTTTCCGGGAAAAGGGGCTGTTATGTTCCAAATGAGGAAATCATAAACTTCTCAGAGCAGTTGAGCAGAAAATGTGAATATGTAAAAGCAGGTATTGATTGGATTTCTGAGACTGATACAGAAATGAGAAAGGCTATTTTAGAGGAAATGCCCTTCTTGCCCTTTTCTGTCATAGTGGACGGGAAATCTTTTGAGAAACTGAAAGGCGGTAAGGTGAAGCTTGATTTTGAGTCTGATTACCCGATACCGGTGGTAAACCTTGATACGATAAGGGGAAGAAGAGATCCGGCTAAGGGGGATATGTATTATTTCTGCAGCTTTAAAGAACTCTTGTTGGAGGATGCCAGATTCAATAAATATATGGAGCACATTGATGCTGAAATTGAAGGTCTGAACAGGGAGATTGAAGTAGCAGATAAGAGGCTCGAAGCACTAAATATGGATTTTCTCAAGTTAAATGCTTTTCTGGAGAATTACTCAAAAGAAAAAGTTGATAGTGCACATTTAAGAGTTCAGAATACAAATAATGAGATAGAGAAATATATAAATCAGCTGACCTGTAAAAAAGAAGAAAAGGCACGACTCAAAGATGAAAAGGCTGCTGCAGGTTCGAGACTTAAAGAACTGATGAAATCTTTAGAAGGGCTCGGAGCAAAACTGGAGAAGCTGGAAAAATTGATAAAGCTTCAGGAAGAACTGACTGATGTCCGCAAAGATTTGAGTATTTTCAAAAAGCAGCATGAAGCACTAAAGGATGCCATAAAGAAAATTAAAGTTCAGGAAGAGAGCCTTGAAAATCAAATTGACAGGATACGTGATGAAATAGAAGGTTTTTCTTTTCGGCTCCATGATTTAAGGAAGGAACGTGAAGGGCTGGATAGCTTTACAGGTATTGAAAACAACGAGTCTTTGGAAGAGGTTCGTTCAGAGTATAAAGCGGTAAAAGATGCCGTTGCGGGTAAAGTAGCCAATGAAAGTGATTTGAGAAGGAATATTGAGGATTCAAAAACCAGAATCAAAGAAATTAAGAATAAAGTTTTCAGGGACTACGGAGGGGATCTTGAAAGCATTTCAGAAAGTGAAAAGGCTGGAAAACTGATCCTTATCCCCACAGAGGATTCCATTCTGAAAGGGAAAAGCGATAAGGCTGCTGTAGTTATTAAAATAAAGGATGCAGAAGCCAGTATAACAAAGCTTTCTGTGGATATATCAAAGGCTGAGGGGAAGCTCGGTGAGATATTAAAGAATGTTCCTGAAGAAAAGAAAGCTGAAATTCCCTCTTTTGAAAATAAATCCGTATATGAGGAAGAAATAAGATATACAAGACAAT
>JAAZCB010000797.1 GCA_012513545.1 Clostridiaceae bacterium | reverse complement strand
TTGTTTCGTCTTTTTAATCTTATATCTATCTGAACTAGTTTAAAAGATGAGCGTTTAATCTTTTTGGTAAAGGACGGGGTTAGCATTCAAAATCACTTTCTTATCTGGTGCAGGCAGTGGATCCTAACAGGGTGATTTTAAAACCATTTGTAAATTTTCATTATGGTTTCTAAAATAACTTTTGTTTATAAATGATTAAGAATTAAGTCACTTGCGGACTATTATACCGATATAGTAATATAGTTATAAGGTAATACTTGAAGGTATTTTATGGGTAGAAGTCGTGGTCTGGTAAACCTTATCTGTGAATATAATGACGCCCTCTCCGATCCGCAGCGGGTTAAAATGATGAAGATTATGGGATCCAATCCTCCCAATACGGTAACAGTAAGTAAGTTTGCTGAAATACTTGGCATTTCACAACCTTCTGCCACCAAGCATCTCAAAATCCTTCATACTGCAGACTTGATTTCCAGGAAACGAATTGGGACCAGCGTTTTTTATTCAATGAATCTTGAAACAATCGATGAGTATCACAACTTGTTGGATCTTGCATTTGTGAGAGGTTTTTCCCCCTGTCTATACGGGTTCAAATGCGATGAGTGTCCGGAGATGGATACATGTGCATAAACAGAAACAGAAAAGCCAGCTGCTTTCCAGAATATTGGAAAGCAGTTTTTTTATATGCAAATATTGGATAGTGTAATAAATCAAATTAATCATTTCAAGGAAGAATTATTTCTTCAACCGAACAGGAGAATATATGGGCAAAAAAACGGTCATTGTAGGTGGTGGAATAGCAGGGATGTCATGTGCCTTGCGGCTCAAAGAGATGGAGCAGGACTATTTGTTGGTTACCGACGTTTTAGGTGGTCGGATTCAATACTCTTCGCAAAAAAAAGTAAACTACGGTGCTTATTTTGTAATGGAAAACTATATAAATGCGAAAAAATTACTAACAGAAGGTCAAATAATAAGCCCATTGAATGCCTGTTTTTACAACAGCAACACGGAGTATTTTCCAGTTATTAGTTTGAACACAATAAAAATCCTACCTGAATTGATTAGATTCTACTTCGCCCTTAAGGAATTCTCAAGGCATTATGAAAAGTTCAAGAAAAACTGTATGGTTATGCCACAAAAAGATGCCTTGAGCGTTGATCCTTATATGGCAGATTTATACTCAAAACTGGCTGTGCAATTTGTGCGAGAGAAAAGGTTTGAACGTGCCGCATCTGATTATGTCTCAAAATTTGCGTATGGATGTACAGGTACGAGCATTGAGAACCTTACTGCATTTGACGCACTTAATGTAAGCATGGGTATCCTCATTCCAATTCGCCATATTCGATTCGACATAGAAGCAATTGAGAACCTGTTTCAAGATCATTTGATATATGACACCATTGAAAGAATCGACTCAAAACCAGGATTACATAAACTGGTTTCAAAAACCGGCAGGATTTATGAAGCAGAAAATGTTGTTATAGCAACCCAGGCTTCGATCACCCAAAAACTTCTCGCACTTCCCGAAATTCGTAAAGCTAGCAGTCTATATGTTTTCCATGTTAAGGCAAAATTGAAACCTATTTATCAAAAATATGAACTAAATTTATTCCCTGCGGCATCCGAGATTGTGCTTACTGCACGGCAAGTTGATGGTACTTACATGATTTATACACGAGAAGAGAACGCGGATTTGCTTCAACTCTGTGAATCATTTGAAGTACTTGCTACCAAAGCATGGGAAAAAGCCATGTATGTTCAAGGGAACTCATATATGGAACAGGAATTTGGGAATGGGTTATTTGTAGCAGGAGATCATAATGGACTGGGTCTCGAACCGGCAGCCATCTCAGGCATTTTTGCAGCTAATCAAATTATCAAGCAAAACTAATACGAGTTTGTCTTCCAGGAAAGGAAAAATATGAACAGCTTCATCTCAAACCATCCTATTTTATTTATTATCATTTGCATTGTTGTTGCCGGATTTTTATTGCTGGCTTTTTTGGTGTATTACGGTTTTAGTAACCCTCCCACAGATGAGGAAAAAAAGAAAAAACTTCCGGGTGATGACCTTTTAGGAAATGAAGCCAATCGTCTTCGTGGAACCTTGGCTATAACAATAAATGCGCCTAAAGAAAAGGTTTGGCCATATCTTGCACAAATTGGTCAGCGCCGGGCAGGCTTCTATAGTTTTGGGTGGTTGGAAAGGTTAATGGGCTTTCACATTTATAACACCTTAACAATCGTGGATGAATGGCAAAATATGTATGTTGGTGAATATATTTTTTACCACCAGTGTGGCATTGGTTCCGAAGTAAAAGAAGTTAAGGTTGGCGAATACTTTACCACTTTGTCTGATTCTCGCAATCCATCCAAATTTCAGGGAGCTATAGCATTCGTACCACCGTTTGGCTTCAAGTATTTTGCATGGAGCTGGAACTTCATTCTTGAAGATGCTGGCGCAGGAAAAACAAGATTTTTCACGCGCTGTGATGCTGTTTTTGAACCTTATGATCTTTTTCATAAACGATTTGTCGGGATCGGCTTTGGCATTCCATCCTTTGTGATGTGTAAAGGAATGTTGAGAATGATCAAAGCCTGTGCAGAAGGAAAAAACCTTAAAAGGAGGTGTTAAATGAATATTAATCGTCATACCACAGAAGTAAAACCGATTTACAAAGCTAAAAAAAGCTGGCTCGGTATCTCAGACTGGATTATAGATAAAATCGGTGTCCGTCCTGCCACTTGGAAACCTATTCTCAAAGTATTCAAATTGATCGTCGCTGGCAGTAAGTACATGGAAAAGCCCATTATTGGTCCAATATACAATCGCTTAATGATGTTTACCCCTAAGGACAAAGCTTATTCTCACGGAACAATCTACAATTTGAATGTGGATATTAGCGATGTAGGTGAAAGTGTTGTTGTACCCATGGACCTCGTTAAAGACATGCTTAAAAATGCCAGCTATATCGCCTCCACAAATGCATGTATTTGTCGGGATGCCAACGATTGTCAGGAATACCCCAAGGAAGTTTGCTGCCTTTTTATGAGTAATAGTGGAAGAACTATCGTAGACCATAAAGTTGGCTATGAAATATCACTCGAAGACGCACTCGCACGAGTTGATCAAGCAGCAAAACTTGGACTGATCGGTCAGGCACTTTTTGTTGAAGTGGAGCAATTTATCTGGGGATTTTCAAATAAGGATATGGAACATTTTATCGAACTATGTTTTTGCTGCTCTTGCTGTTGTGTTGGATTCAATCTTTCGAGGAATGCTTCCCGAGATGTAAAATCTCGTTTCCGTCCATCTGGCTGGACTGCCGTTGTGGAAACAGAAAACTGCACAGGTTGTGCAAATTGTATTAAACCTTGCCCACAAGCAGCGATAACCATGGGAGCAGATAATAAGATCAGCATTAACCAGGATTACTGTGTTGGTTGTGGAATCTGCAAGTCCTATTGCGAATTTGATGCAATAAGGATAAACCAAACTATGCCAATGAAATCCAGTGTTCAGGAATACTTCCTTGAAGACGGTAGGCTGGATTTAAAAATCTAGTATTACAGGAATGTTATGCATGAATTAGCGGTTACAAAGTATATATTAAAATTGGCTTTGGATCATACCGAAAAATATGGTGGAAGAGAAGTACTTTCCATTCATTTGCTTATTGGAGAAATGCGCAACCTTGAAGAAGATTGGATCCAACGCTATTTTAACTATATCAGCGTAGGAACGGCTGCTGAGCATGCGGTAATAAATGTAAGAAAGGTTCCAATAGCTTTTTTATGCAAGATATGCGGCAAACAATTTACTGGCGACCTTAGGGAGGATAAAAAGTTACTGTGTACTCATTGTAATAGCTTCGAGTACGACTTAATATCTGGTCGCGAGTTAATAGTTGAAAAGTTGGAGATCAAATAATGGATGAAATTAGATTAATCGATATTCGTAAAAATATACTTTCTGACAATGAAAACCAGGCTGAAATAATCCGTAATGATTTAATGGACAAAAAAGTATTCATGATAAATATTATGGCTTCACCTGGTGCCGGGAAAACCAGCTTGATTATACAGACCATCCGTGCGCTCAAAGATGATTTTCGCATTGCTGTGATTGAAGGAGATATCGAATCAATTGTAGATTCCGAGAAGATCCAAAAAGAAGGTGTTCAAGCGGTTCAAATTCGTACCGGAGGCGCATGTCATCTGGATGCGCCTATGATTACCGCCGCGCTTGATCAACTGCCTTTGAAAAACCTCGATTTGGTTATTATAGAAAATATTGGAAATTTGATCTGTCCGGCTGAATTTGATACAGGATCCAATTTGCAGGTAATGATATTAAGCGTTCCTGAAGGTGATGACAAAGTATTAAAGTACCCTTTGATGTTCAGTGTTTGTGATGCATTAATTATCAATAAGGTTGACTATTTGGAAATCGCTGATTTCGATGTTGAAACTTTAAGCCGTAGAGTTTCTGAACTTAATCCCCGGATCAAAATATTCCAGGTTTC
>JAAZCB010000796.1 GCA_012513545.1 Clostridiaceae bacterium | reverse complement strand
TTCATCTCTGTCCGCCTCTCACGCGAGAAGCATTTGGGGACCAGCGGGACAATAGATGAGGATGGATACGAGAAAGAGTATAAAAAGAGTTTATTTGCCAAATAATTAACACACAATAATTTATGTCCATTTTCAAAGACAAGACCCTCCTAATCTCAGGAGGCACAGGATCCTTCGGAAACGCTGTTTTAAAGCGCTTCCTCCGTACAGATATTGGTGAAATTCGCATCTTTTCACGTGATGAGAAGAAGCAAGACGATATGCGTCACGAGTACCAGGCCAACTATCCGGATGTGGCACACAAGATTAAATTCTATATTGGAGATGTACGTGACCTAGAGTCTTGCCGTGCCGCTATGCCTGGTGTAAATTTCATTTTTCATGCGGCCGCCCTTAAGCAGGTGCCCAGTTGTGAGTTCTTCCCCATGCAGGCGGTCTATACCAACGTAATTGGAACCGACAATGTGCTGACTGCTGCTATTGAGGCTAAGGTTGAGGCTGTGATTTGCCTCTCTACCGACAAAGCTGCTTATCCTATCAATGCGATGGGCATCACCAAGGCTATTGAGGAAAAAGTTGCCGTGGCAAAGTCTCGTCAGACCAACACTACCAAAATCTGCTGCACCCGTTATGGTAATGTTATGTGCAGCCGCGGCTCCGTGATTCCGTTGTGGATCGACCAGATCCGCAGTGGTAACCCCATCACTCTTACTGAGCCCAGCATGACTCGTTTCATCATGAGCCTGGATGAAGCTGTGGATCTTGTCCTGTTTGCATTCGAGAATGGCCAAAACGGAGATATCCTCGTTCAGAAAGCTCCGGCCTGCACCATTCAGACTCAGGCCGAGGCTGTGTGTGAACTCTTCGGCGGCAAGAAGGAAGATATCAAAGTGATTGGTATCCGTCACGGGGAGAAGATGTATGAGACGCTGCTCACCAAAGAGGAGTGCGCAAAGGCTGTTGATATGGGAGATTTCTACAGAGTGCCGGCCGATAACCGTGACCTCAACTATGACAAGTATTTCAAGGAGGGCGATGTGAAGCGAGTTACCATTGAGGAGTTCAACTCCAATAACACTAAGCGCCTCAACCTGGAAGAGACGAAGGCAAAGATTGCTGGGCTGGAGTATATCCAGAATGAGTTGAAGGGGATTCCGAATGTAGCGAAGTAGTGATAATAGTTGTAAAAACAACAAGTAACATCTAATCCTATGTTCACAGCTCAAGTTTACACCGTCCAGATACTCTGCCTTAGCGGCATAATGGATTAGATGCATTCGGCGCAGGAGGCCACAAGAAAGTGTAACCAGGAGAATGTCCCGAGCAAGAGTCGCTAACAATGCATATGTGAGTATGGTGTACGATGCAATACGGTCAAATCTGAGAATAGTTGCCGTATAGTGATCAAGGTCGATTCCTCCTAATCAAGAAGAGAGAAATAACACCATTTTACCACAGTAAAGAAAGAACAAACGACGAATAGAAGTTATAACCTCATGAAAAAGATACTCATAACATTTTTTATCCTCATATGCTCTATACCGCTAATGGCGCAGAGACAGATAGAATTAAAGGAACTTCAACCCAAGGCTGCAGAGGTAATCCCGGTTAAGGTAGAGATGATTGACAACCAGGAAGTCCTCACGGTCTCCAGTTATAATCATTCCATCCAGATTCCGTTAACCGTAGAATCCAAGGCTGAGATTGACGCCCTCTTGGAGGCACCAGTGGGCACTTCCAAAAAGGTAAAAGACATTAATGGATCTGATGTTTCTATGATGAAAGTTACAGTGAATATGAAACCTTCATTTTTTTTTAGAGATAAGACCAAAAGATCGTTCAGTATAGGGGTTGAAGCAATTAAAAATGAGTTATAGAATATAATTTGACATAACTGTGACACGAACTGTCCCTTGTCGTACCAACAATTTAAGAAAAGAATAAACAACGATATATGAAGAAAGTAATGCTAGTGTTTGGAACACGCCCAGAGGCTATTAAGATGTGCCCGCTGGTTAAGGAGTTCCAGAAATATCCTGAGCAATTTGAAACTATAGTATGCGTGACGGGACAACATCGCGAGATGCTGGACCAGGTGCTCACCATCTTTGATGTGAAGCCCGATTACGACCTCAACATCATGAAGCAGGGGCAGGACCTTTATGATGTGACCGCCCGTGTACTCACTGGTATGCGCGATGTATTCAAGGAGTGCAAGCCCGATGTTGTGTTGGTTCATGGTGATACCACCACTTCAACTGCGGCCGCCCTAGCGGCTTTCTACCAGCAGATTCCTGTGGGGCATGTGGAAGCTGGTCTTCGCACCCACGACATCTATAGCCCCTGGCCTGAGGAGATGAACCGCCAGATTACGGGGCGTATTGCTACCTACGACTTTGCGCCCACACCTCTTTCTGAGAAAAACCTCTTGGAAGAAAAGGCTCAAGGCCAAATCTTCGTAACAGGTAATACTGTCATTGATGCTCTCCACATGGTAGTTGATAAGTTGAAGAACGACAAAGCACTAGCAAGTGAACAAATTAATGTACTGAAGAATGCAGGTTATGATGTAACTCGTCTGGACGAAGGTAAGAAGCTTGTCCTCATCACAGGCCATCGTCGGGAGAACTTTGGCGAGGGCTTCATCAGCATGGTTACAGCTATGAAGGATCTGTCAGAGAAATATCCTGAAGTCGATTTCGTTTATCCCATGCACTTGAACCCCAATGTTCGCAAGCCCATTCACGAGGTATTTGGTGATGATTTGACACGTCCAAACTTCTTCTTTATCGAGCCGCTGCAGTATCTAGAGTTTGTATATTTGATGGAGAAAAGTACTGTGGTGTTGACAGATTCTGGTGGTATTCAAGAAGAAGCTCCTGGTCTTGGCAAGCCTGTTCTTGTAATGCGTGGCACTACTGAACGTCCAGAAGCCTTGAAGAGCGGAACTGTTCATTTGGTAGGAACAAATCATGATTTGATAGTTAATGAAGTGAGCACTCTTCTGGAAAATGAGTCTGCATACGAGAAGATGAGTAAAGCTGTGAACCCCTATGGTGATGGAAATGCATGTTCCCGAATTGTTGAGGCTTTAAGTAAAGAGTAGTTTAAATATGAAAGTATTATATTTTGCACCTGAACTACCTATTTTTATGCATAAGTGGCAGCGCGTTCATTTTTTTGATGAACTAGCGAGACATAACGTAGAAATAGATGTTTTCAACCCTTTATATTATAAAACCGCGGAAGAAGCAAATCTTTGTCTAATCAAGAAATTATTGAACAGCTCATATTCTGTATTTATGACTTATGTTTATGATAATTCCTTACTTTTTTTGGATTCAATTAATAAAATCAAGTCATATGGAATACCAACACTATTTATCAGATTTGACAATCTAACTATTCCTTACTTTGACAAAGATATTTGTTCTGTTTTTGATCTGGTATGGTTAACTTCAAAGGAGACACAATATCTCTACGATAAATGGGGTGCAAAAACCGTTTTCGCCCCGTATGCTGCTAACCCATATGTATTTAAGTATACTGAATCTCATAATTATCACAAACTTTGTTTTATTGGTAATCCATATGGAAGCCGTTCATTGATGATTAATCGATTATCATCATGTGGATGCGATGTAGATATATATCATTCTAAGAAAAAGAAGTCTGGCACTGTTCCAGAAGATTCTCATATTGTTATGGATTATAATCCACCCTTTAATAAGTATCTCTTTTATAAGGATAGATTGAAGTTTAAGGAAGGGCGTTGCTTGATAAAAGGATCTGTTATAGACAAATTATTTACGAATCACGAGATTATTTCCAATCAACATGTGGTATTTCATGATAGTCTCTCTTTTGATGATATGATGCTTGCATATTCACAATATGCATTAGCAGTTTCTTTTACTTCAACGGAACATACTGATGTCTTAAAACATCCTCTTGGGCGGACTTTTCTCAGGACATTCGAAATACCAATGTGTGGAGGTATTCAGTTCTGTCGCTATTTCAAAGAAGTCGCTGAGTATTTTGAGGATGGAAAAGAAATCGTTTTTTATCATACAAATGATGAATTAGAAGATAAAGCAAAATACTATACAACAAAAGCTTCCGACACTGAGTTGTTTTCAATGAAACGTGCAGCAAGGAAAAGATCAGAAAAAGAACATACTTGGTATCACCGTTTTTCAAAAGTTTTTAGAGAATTGAATATAAATATATAATAGAGTCCCCTTTAAAAAGTGGCAATTTGAAGTTTCAAAAATAAGTATGATGATTTTTCATTTCCGGTTTTTATGGAACGTGGAAGTAAAAAATCAATCAAAATAAAAAGTTTCTCCATAACGGAGCTC
>JAAZCB010000795.1 GCA_012513545.1 Clostridiaceae bacterium | reverse complement strand
GAAAATCTTGAGATATTCTCTCTGCTGGCTAATGTTGCAGATGCAAAATCACTTGTAATTCATCCTGCAAGCACAACTCATGCTCAGCTTTCGGAAAGCGACCAAAAGGCGGCAGGAGTAACTCCTGATATGATAAGACTTTCAATAGGAATTGAAGATGTGGATGATTTGATATATGACCTTGATCAGGCACTTAAGAAAGCAATTGGAGGTTAAGCTTTTATGGATGCTTCTAATAAGCTTGAAAAGCTTAAGCTCTGTATAAAGTCTTATGAAAGTGCAGTTGTAGCTTTTTCCGGAGGGGTAGACTCGTCTTTCCTTTTAAAAGTTGCTTCTGAGGTTCTAGGAAATAATGTTTTAGCTGTAACTGCAAGATCAGAAGCTTTTCCTGAAAGAGAATACAATGAAGCAGTTGAATTTACAGGAAAATATGGTATTAGGCATCTTATAATTACTTCAGAAGAGCTCGATATAGAAGGCTTTTCACAAAACCCGGAAAACAGATGTTACCTTTGTAAGCATGAACTTTTCAGCAAGATAAATGATATTGCTAAAAAGGAAAAATTAAAGTTTGTGTTTGAAGGATCAAACCATGATGATTTGAAGGATTTCAGGCCAGGGCTAAAAGCAGTGGAAGAGCTAAAGGTAGTAAGCCCTTTGAGGGAAGCCGGACTTACAAAGGATGATATAAGAATCCTCTCCAGGGAAATGGGCCTTGACACCTGGAACAAACCATCCTTTGCCTGCCTTTCTTCAAGGTTCCCTTATGGTCAATCCATAACAAGGGAAAAATTGTATATGGTTGACAAAGCCGAACAGTACCTGATTGATTTAGGCTTCAGACAGGTTCGTGTAAGACATCACGGGGAAATTGCCAGAATTGAATTATCTCCTGATGAAATCGGGCAAGTTTTTCAGAGAAATTTATCAGAAGATATTTACACATACTTCAAGTCTCTTGGGTTTACATATACTTCTTTGGATTTAAAGGGGTATAGAACCGGAAGTATGAATGAAACCCTGTAATATATTAAAGCCCATGAACTCTTCTTCCTCCCTGGTTCATGGGCTTTAATTAGGGCCATTGCAGCCGGAGCCTAAATATAATACATGATCGGCAAATTCCCAGTTCTTTTATTGTACTCATTTACAATATCCTCAACCGTAATTGAGTCTACAACAACATTTATACTATCATTGATCTTATCCCACAAGTTTTCCTTAAGACACCTTTTAAGACTTGAAGAATTGCTGTTACCGACCTCTGAATCATCATCAATAATAGATAAATTTCCTTCAAGCACCCTGAGAACGGTCCCAATTGTTATTTCAGAAGGTTTTGCAGCTAAAATATAGCCCCCTTGAGCTCCCTTTACACTCTTTACAAGTCCAGCCTTTCTCAAGGTTGAAAACATTTGCTCCAGGTAATTTTCAGATATTCCCTGCCTTTGAGCTATGCTGTAAAGGGCTACATGGTCTCCTGCCGAATTGATCGCCAAATCAACAATAGCTCTTAAACCATATCTGCCTTTTGTAGAAATTTTCATTATCAACACCTCATTAATGACAAGTTATCCGATATGTTTTATAATACTATACATGCTTTCCTTTGTCAATAATACGATCTCTGTTGGGTGTACATTTTAATCGTGAACCATATTATTCCAAGAACTAAAGCTCCAAGG
>JAAZCB010000794.1 GCA_012513545.1 Clostridiaceae bacterium | reverse complement strand
GACAATATCTACCTGGTTCTTTTTTTTAGACATGAGCCATTCCTTTGAACTCTTTTTGCGCAGTGGTTAGTGCAAAATTTGCACATACCACCTTTTTCCTTAATTCATTTTCGATGTTGACTTTACCATCTGTAGTATTAAAGAGGACAAAGTTGGAAAATTTTTCAGGGAGGTTATTGTTTGATTGCATAACGCATCTCCCGTTGCTTAAACGCCCTATCACCACCTTCAAGAATATTACATACTCTTTCTCTTATTCCCAACGGTTCGATAGAGTTTGTGTTTTCAATTGAACCTGAATCATACGAAAGCACTTCATCAAGGTTATTTGCAACGACAACCTGTTCAGCATCAGCATTAACAACAAGGTTAGCATTATGTGTTGCAATAATCACCTGCCGGTATTTTTTGATTGAACGAAATATTGGGACTAATTCCTTCATTATAAAATCATTGTCCAAATCATCCTCTGGCTGGTCAAATACGAAAGGGCTTCCAAACGGATCTGTTGCCAATTTCATGCAAACATAGAATGTTCCGCGTTGTCCAACAGAAAGCTTGTCTGGTGATTTATTCATATAAGTAATAACGGGTTTTATATTTAGATAATTTTTCCTATATGAGAAGAGGTACAAGTATTGATAAATATTATATGATCCTTTCAAGAAATATTCTTTTTGCTCATAGAACTCATTAATGGAAATAAAATCATCTCCGTTGCTAATGATTTTTTCATTTTTAAGAAGCCTTATATAATCTTCGTAGGTGCTGACATTGAATTTGCATCTTATTCTGCTGTCCTGTGTTTCAGTACCAGTAGCTCTAAATTTTGAGCCATTCAATATTTCTGTGATGCCTTTATAAAATTCATCCGGATTGAAATGGATTTCACCCTTAATAGTGATATTGGCGAGCAGTTTTTCTAGAATATCATTTTGTTCCTCGCTCCAGCCCTCTTTCCCTTCGGATATCTTTTTGAAGGCATTGTCGATACCTTCAATTTCCGATTTCAGGTGTGTAACTATTTTATCTACCAACTGAATTCGCTCGCTTACATCTGTATTGATAGACTCTATCTTGTCGTTATATTCAGTGAGTTTATCATTTGCTTCATCAATTTCGCGCTGATATTGAGCAATTTTCTTTAAAAGACCTGACACATCCTGATTGATTCCCTGTTCTTTGAAACTGTCTTCAATTTCTCCATTTACAGTATTGAATTTTAAAATGTCCGCTTTTAGTTTTTCAATATTTTTTACAGCAAGTGACTCTATCTCTTTAAAATCAACAGTCGGTATATGTTCAATCTCCAGTTGGAGTTTATTAATTTCGTCAATATCCCTGTTTATTTCTAATCTATGAGAGGCAAGTGATGTTTTAAAATCAGTTAATCTAGCGATTGCAGAATTCCGTGTATTAATCTCCTGCTGATTTTTTTGATACTTCTCAATATTTTCTCTATTCTGGTCTGTTGTTATCGTATTTATTAAAGCTTGATTCGATTTGATGACATCTTCATTATGTTTACGGTCATTTATTAGTTGTCCATCCTCACTCTTCAGTCCAAACCATGCTAATGATTTTTCAATCCGGTCAATTATTACAGAAATTTCCTGATCATAATCGGGTGCTCTGCTGGAAATATCTATCCCAAGTAGTTTTTTAATAGCATCGCTTAGTGCCTCTGGTTTCTTGGCAATTTCTTTTATCTCACCTTGTCTTACATGTAGATAGTCAAGTTCTGCATTGTCTCTTTTTTCGTACGTGTAATTAATCTCAGTTCCATCAGATTTAGAAAATACTATTCCCAAGCTTTCAGGTGCTATATCTGCAAGTCTATCTTTGTCACCAACAACATCATTAAACAATTTATAAACACAATCCAGCAGAATACTTTTTCCT
The DNA here is from genome assembly GCA_012513545.1 of Clostridiaceae bacterium. The sequence goes on along the minus strand of JAAZCB010000794.1, from coordinate 1,343 downwards.
GTTCCACGGCCTCCAATTAATGCTACAAGTCCGGGGTTTAAGGGTAGTAGTTTCGTTTGGAATGACGGTACACCACCATTTATCGCTTGGCCATTGACAGAAATAGAATTGAAGTATGGTTTTTCGAAATCTTTTGCGGGATTGGTTTCTTGAATGCGGACTCGGTCTTTGGGCTCAAACATTATTTGTTTTAAGCCCTCAAATGTTGGATCAGCCTTTATCCAACAGTATCTATTATTAGCGGGTAAAAATAATTTGTCTTCAGTATGAGCATCAGATCCATGAATACATGGTTTAATAGAACCACACTTGTTTATTACTTCCTCTCTCGAATCTTTGCTATCACCTAAAAAATAAGACCGATCTTTTACATTTCCAGAAAACACAACATCCGAAAGTTTATATATAGCACGCCGAAGACCGTCTAAGCTCCCTGGTTCTACATCCTCAAATAGATCATAATGCTTTTGAAGTGCAGAAGCTCCATCGTTGTTGCTATTACTAACCGCAATTATTACACGGTCTCTAAATTCCCTGTTTTGTTCATAAAGCTCTTGCAAGCGTTCATGTGATACTACAAAACTGTTGCTGCCTATAATATATGCAGCATTATCATCAAGCGTAGCATCCATGGATTTGCCAAGCCCAATCATCCCAGTGCGGTTCATAAGGTGATTTACACCTCGGCCGCCAGAATGTTTTAGGACAGCAAAGAAGTCATTCTCAAGAGAATCAATATATAGTGGATCAAAAATGCAATGAATATTTACAAGCCTTCCGCTATCCGTTACTGGAAGCATCCTTAACTCAACATTGGGCAATATATAGATAGTTCTTATCCGTTGCTGCTCTTCATCTGTAAAACCTGATGACATTCCAATATGTTGAACAAAATCAACGACCTTCTTATAATTGTCTATAGAAAAGTAATCGGTGATACCGATTACTGCAATATCTGCATCAAGCGCTTTACGAAATAAAACCTTACAAAATTCATCAAAATCAGAACTGGTAAAGTTGTCACATTTTAATGTTCCTTTGGTATGAAGGTGTAAATCCCATCTACGCCATTCTGAGCCTCTTTCATAATTATTCACTTTCTACCTCCATGCTGGTTGCCACTCTCACTTCACCACTCATTAATTTTGGTAATAAAGTGTCGCGGAGGGATTCGAGGGTTCGAATGGCATTAATATTTTGAAACATTTTTTTAAGAGATGGTCGAATTATTCTAGCGAACTCAATAATCAATTCTTCGGGCGGGCATGGTACTTTATAACTGCTAACGATTTCCCAATTAGTCCTGGGCATTCGAGTGCCGCCGGAACCAAGATCGGAATGCT